>NZ_CAJPMA010000053.1 GCF_905371695.1 uncultured Campylobacter sp.
GTTGCCGCCAACGGCGCGCCGAGCGCAAATTTAAGCAAAATATCGCGGCTAGGGCGAAAAATCCGCTTTACAAATAAAGCGACCGAGCAGATGCCGAGACGAAGCAGATTAAAAAAACGACGCGCGAACCGCTAAATTTTACGGGTTCGCCCAAATCAGCAAAGCCGCGCCGCAGCCGAAATTTTTAAAACCGACCCGAAAACCGGCGCAAAAAATAAAACGGCGCCGATTAAAGAAAAATATACTCGCTCATCAACGCTTCAAGTCCGCTTTCTTTTAGCATCTGCGCCACCTCCGCTACGCCCCTGTCGTCGTCGATCTCAAACTGCTCGTCGCCCTTTTTCTCTCCCGAGTGCGCACCGATGCCGACGTTTACGCCCGCGCTTATCTTGTTTGCGGCGATTTTGACGGCGTTATCGCGAAAACGCGCGCTTTCTCGCGTCGAGATCGTAATGTTGGCGCTAGGCATAAAAATGCGGTAGGCGCAAAGCACCTGCAAAAGCTCGCGCTCGCCGACGTCTTTTGGGTTTATGCGGGCGTTATTTATAATCGGGCGCAGGCGCGGGACGGAAAAGGCGATCTCTGCGTGCGGATATTTACGCTGAATAAGCGCCGCATGCATGGCCGTCGCGTATGCGTCCAGGCGAAAATCATCAAGCCCTAAAAGCGCCGCGAACCCGACGCCGCGCATCCCGCCTATTAGCGCGCGCTCCTGCGCCGCAAAGCGGTACGGAAAGACGCGCTTATTGCCCGCAAGGTGCAACCGCTCGTATTTTGCGGGGTTGTAAGTCTCTTGAAATACCGTAACGTAATCGACCCCGCTTGCGCGAAGCAGGGCGTAATCAGGCGAATTTAGCGGGTAAATCTCGACGCCTACGACCTTAAAATACCGCCGCGCGATCCTGCACGCCTCCGCGATATACTCCACGCTAGACGCGCTCTCGCTCTCTCCCGTAAGTATTAGAATTTCTTGCAAGCCGCTTTTCGCGATCTGCCTCATTTCGGCTTCTATCTCATCTTCACTAAGGCGCGCTCTGGCGATCTTGTTTTGCGAGTTAAATCCACAATAAATGCATAAATTATCGCAGTGGTTTGCGATATAAAGCGGCGTGAAAATCGTAACGTTATTGCCGAATTGAGCTCGCGTCTTGCGCTGAGCCAGCCGTGCGATAGGCTCGATAAAATCGCTTGCGGCGGGACTTAAAAGCGCTTTTAGATTTTCAGGAGAGCAAATTTTAGCGTCAAGCGCCGCTTCTACGTCTTTTGCGGCGTAAATTTCGGGCTCGTAGCCCTCGCGCGCTTTTAAAACCGCCCGCATGATCTCTTCGCCGACGTCTTGCATATGCGGCAGTAGCGCCATGTGATCTATTTTAGCCTTAAATTTTAGCGCTCCGTTCGTCACGGTAGTAGCGGTATTAGCGTCCGCGCTTTTCATTCTAAAAATCCCGTTAGCGGCGAGCTAGCATCCGCGATCTCCCGCACGCGTCCGAGCCCCGCTAAAAAGCCCTCTCGCCCCGCGCGCACCGCCTCGCCGAACGCCCGCGCCATCGCCTTTACGTCGCGCGCCGTAGCAATCGCCGTATTCGACATCACCGCCGCCGCGCCCATCTCCATAGCCTCGCACGCTTGCGACGGACGCCCGATACCCGCATCCACGATTACGGGCGCGTCAAGCTCGTTTATCATGATTTCGATCGCGCCTTTAAAAACCAAGCCTTGATTTGAGCCGATCGGCGCGCCAAGAGGCATAGCGCAAACAGCGCCCGCGTCTATCATAGCTCGCGCCGCCGCAAGCTCGGGGTAGATATAAGGCATGACGATAAATCCCTCGCGCGCTAAAATTTCGGTAGCTTTTAACGTCTGGGCGTTATCGGGAAATAGATACTTGCTGTCCGTAATAATCTCGATTTTAATAAAATCTCCGCAACCAAGCTCGCGCGACAACCTAGCGATCCGCACCGCCTCGCCCGCGTTTCGCGCGCCGCTGGTGTTGGGTAGTAGCGCGACGCTTTTAGGTATAAACTCCAAAATATTTCGCTCGCGGCTTTCGTTTACGCGCCTAAGCGCTAGCGTTATCATCTGCGCGCCGGCTTCCTTGATTGCGGCGTCGATTAGCTCGTGCGAATATTTGCCAGATCCCAGAATAAAGCGGCTAGAAAACTCTCTGCCGCCTAAATTTAACGTATCGTTTTGCATTTTACGTCCTTAAAATTTGCGCTAGGATAGCAAAATAGGGGTTAATTTATCGTAAAATTTCGGGAGTAAAATTCGGATTTGATTTTAAGCCTTAGCGCTTTAAATTTTGCGCTTTTGCCGAAATAAGCGCGTTTTTATTATTTCCGCGGACGTAAAATTTTAGCAAGGAGGGCAAAGGCAAAACCTCGCGAAAGAACGCGCTACCTCGACTCTAATCCTAGCAAAAGGCGTATTACTAAATTAGCCTGGTGGTTCGCGCAGATCGCCACTCTGGGCGCCATTAATCCCTGTCCGATTTTAGCGGCGTTTACCAGATCTCCGCAAAGATGGACGTTTTTGGCGAATTTAATCGTGCGGATTAGATTTGAGTCGTAATACCCCGCCATCCCCGACGCGCCTATTATCTGCTTATCCGCTAGGCTCGCTCCCGCTTCGTTTACCATCATCGCCTTGCCGACCGCGTTATCAAACGCCTCACAAACAATAGAGCAGGGCGCGAAAATTTCGGCGACGTTTGCGGCGTCTAAAAATACGTCGCGCGTAACGACCTCTACGAACGGATTTACGTCGGCGATAAGCTCTTTCATGGCGTCCGTTTTTTTCATTCCGATGTGGCGGACGTAGTATTGCTGGCGATTTAGGTTGCTAGGCTCGACCACGTCGAAGTCGGCGAGTACTAGCTTCGCTACGCCCGCGCGCGCTAGGCTTAGCGCGATATTAGATCCTAGTCCGCCTAATCCCGCCACGCCTACGCAAGCTTTTTGTAGCGCCGCATTTAGCTCGGGAGAGTTGCGAGAGGCGATCATTGAGCGTAAAATTTCGCGGTCCGGCATCGCTCCGCGCTTAATAAAAACGACGTTTGCGCCGTTATTTAGCGGCGCGTTTTCCTTCGTCGCAAAGCCGTCTAGGATAAAAATGTCGGGCTCGCTAACGTTAAAATTTCGCAAAAATTCGCAAATTTCGTTTCGCGGATCGCCGAAAATTTCGGCTTTTAACCCGTCCGTATCATGAGCCTTTACGCTAAAATTTTTGCCGTTTATAGTAATTTCTCTCATATCTTTCCTTGACTCACCCGCCGCCTACGAATCGCACGACCTCATAGCTCTTGCCCTCGCTCATCTTAGCCTGCGTCCACAGCGCGCGGGGTAAAATTTCGCGGTCGCGCTCGATGGCTATAAATTTTAGCTCAAAACCTTGCGCGCGTAAAAATTCTTCCACGCTCGCATCGGTATTGATCCGCATACGTTCGCCGTTTAGGTGAAATTCTATCATTTGTAGTTTTTGACGAACTCGGAAATTCTAGCGATCGCTTTTTTAATGCTGTCCATATCCGTCGCGAAGCTAATCCTAAAATACCCGTCCATACCGAATCCGACGCCGGGCACCGTCGCTACTTTACCCTCTTCGAGTAAGCGCGAGCAAAATTTCATGCTATCTTTTTCGACCGCCGAGCAGTTAATGAATAAGTAAAACGCGCCGTCCGGGCTTTTTACACTAAGCCCTGGAATTTGATTAACGAGCCCTACGGCTACGTCGCGGCGAGCTTCGTATTCGCGGCGCATCGCTTCGATATCCGCGTCCGTTTCGCCCAGTAGCGACGGGATTGCGCCCGCTTGCACGATGGAGCTGATATTGCTCGTACTTTGGCTTTGCAGCTTTTTCATCGCGGCGTTTAGCTCGTTCATCGGGCTTGCGGTATAACCGAATCTCCATCCGGGAATCGCGCCGCATTTGCTAAGCCCGTTAATAGTGACCGTACGGTTAAACAGATCCTCGCTCACGCTAGCAACCGATACGAACGGTATACCGTAGGTTAATTTTTCATAAATTTCATCGCTCGTAATTATAATATCCGTGCCTTTTAGCACTTCGCCGATCGCGGCTATTTCGTCCTTAGAGTATACCGCTCCCGTCGGGTTCGTCGGGTGGTTTAGACTTAAAATTTTAGTACGCGGAGTGATCGCGGCTTTTAATTGCTCGGGCGTAATCTTAAAGCCCGTAGCCTCGCAGGTTTCTATAAATACGGGCTTGCCGCCGCAAAATTTTACGATTTCGGGATAGCTGACCCAATAAGGCGCAGGGATAATAACCTCGTCGCCCTCGTCGATTAGCGCGCCGAACACGTTAAATAGCGAGTGCTTCGCGCCGACGTTGGTTATTATTTGGTTAGTTTCGTATCTTAATCCGTTATCGCGGGCTAGTTTGGTTTGAATCGCTTTTACGGTCTCGGGCGCCCCCGGTATCGGAGTGTATTTTCCGCAGCCCTTATCAAGCGCCGTCTTAACCGCGTTTTTAATAATTACGGGCGTATCGAAATCCGGCTCGCCCGCAGATAGGCTTACTACGTCGATGCCGGCTGCTTTCATATCTTTTGCTTTCGAGCTGATCGCGATAGTTAGGCTCTCGCTTAGCGCGCTCATCCTTTTTGCTAATTTCATTTTTACTCCTTATTAATTTATCGTCTTTAAATAGCTATTATCGTTTAAAAATAGATACAGCTCGCCTAAAATTTGCTTCTTTTGAGTCTCGTTAATTAACGGCGATTTTAAAAGCCTCTCGTTTAGCGTGTCTTGTATCTCGTAAATGTCGTAGTCTAGATCTTCCATTATGTCGAGTATGCTTTGGCTTTCTATTAGATCTTTTACCGCGTATCCTTGCGGAGTTAGCTCGATCGTAGCCTCGGTAGGATGCGTGAAAAGATTATGCTTCATGCCTAGCACCTCTTGATACGCGCCCACTAGGAAAAAACCTATAAAATACTCCTCTTTTTCTACGTCCACGTCGTGAAGCAGCAACGGATTAGTCTCGTCGTGATAGCTTATCTCGCCGTCGCTGTCGCAGGTAATATCCCAAATAGACGCCGGCAAAGTAGGGCGTTCGTCTAGCCTATCAAGCGGCATAATCGGAAAATTTTGCTTTAACCCCCAAAAATCTGGCAAACTTTGAAACATCGAAAAATTTAGCAAATACCGCTCCTGTACCTCTTTTTGTATCTTTTGCAAGTCCGCGGAGTTGCTTTTATTACCGAGCATTACGACCGCTTTTTTACCGATTAGGCGCAGCAGCACCTCGGCGTTCGAGCGGTCTTGCAGATCGACGTAGCCTAGATCAAACAGCGTCAGTACGCTCTCTAAATGATGAAGTCCATCGTGGAGGTATTCAAGCGCGTTACTAGGTTTAATGGAGTTATAAAGATCGACTAGTTCAGTGATTAACGGCGGGTTATTTTTCTTTAAATTTAACTTTTCTTCGGCGTATTCTTGGCTAAAAAGCTCCAAAACGGGCGCCACCAGCAGCGCGTGCGAAGCGGCTACGTAGCGACCGCTTTCTATAAAAATATCGGGCTGAATTTCGCCCTTTTGCTCGGCGATCGTTTTTAACATATAAACGACGTCGTTTGCGTATTCATTTAGCGTATAGTTACGGCTTGAAGATTCTTTATACTGCGAGTATTCTATCGCGAGCCCGCCTCCTATATTTATCGCGGTTAGATTAGACGCTCCCATTTTTCGCAGTTCCGCGTAGATATTTCCCGCCTCGATGAGAGCCTTTTTTAGCGGGTGGATTTCGGTGATTTGAGAGCCGATATGAAAGTGGATCATATTAAAGCGGTCTAGCAAATTCGCCTTTTTTAGCATATTCATCGCTTCTATTAGCTCGGTAGAAGTTAGCCCGAATTTCGAGTGTATACCGCCGCTTTTAGCCCAAATTCCCGCTCCCGAGCTATGCAAGCGTATGCGAAGCCCGATATTAGGCTTTGGCTTAAAACGCTCTTTTGCGGTGGCGATTATGGCTTCTAGCTCGTTTAACCCTTCGATCGTTAGCGTGATATTGTGCCCCATTTCTGCGGCGATGAAGCCTATGTTGATTAGCTCGCGGTCTTTAAAGCCGTTCACGGTAATTGGCGCGCCGTCGTTGTTATACGCCATCGTTAGCAGCAGTTCGGCCTTGCTGCCGGCTTCTAGCCCGTAGTTATAGGGCTTTCCAAGACGCGTGAGATTTTTTACGAAGCCGGGATACTGATTGACTTTTAACGGGAAAACGGCGCTAAATTTCCCTTTGTAGTCGAATTCTTTCTTAGCCTTCGTAAAGCTTGCGTGAATTTGCTCGATTTGCTTTTGGATTAAATGCGGAAAACGCAGCAACATAGGACCTCTGTAACCTTGATCCCTGATCTCTTTTACGATATCGATGATGGCGGGCTTGCTCGCGCTATTTATGCAGACTTTACCGTTTTCGATTATAAAATTTGAATTACCCCAAATATTTAAACCAAAATCATTCACTTTTTAATTCCTTTTCAAGTTCGCTTAAATTTAGCGTTTTTTCCGTTTTGTCGGCTAAATTTTTATACCAAATTTTCTCGGCTTTTCGCTCGTTCTCGCCCACGCAAAGGAAAATTTTAGCATTTTTAGCGTCGGCTGCTTTTAAATGCTTTTGTAAATTTTTAGCTTCATAGGAGATTTCGACCTTAAAATTTCGCCTTAAATTCGCGCCTAGGTTATAAACGTAGTCTAAATTTTCGCTATCCATCGCGCAAAGATATAAGCCCGATCTTTGAACCGCACTCTCGCGCTCTTTTAAAATTTCCATTATCCGCTCGACGCCCATCGCAAAGCCCACGCCGTAGCTAGCCTTGCCGCCTAGATACTCGACCAGCCTATCGTATCGTCCGCCGCCCGCGACCGCGCTTTGCGCGCCGATCTCGCCCGAAACGAACTCAAACGCCGTTTTACAGTAATAATCAAGCCCGCGCACGAGCTTGGCGTCGATCTCGTATTTAAGCCCCGCCGCGTCCAAAATTTCGCGCAGTTTAGCAAAATCGCCGGCCGCTTCGTCGCTTAAATTTTCTATCATTAGCGGCGCCTCCGCGTAAATTCTCTGGCAATTTTCGTTTTTGCAATCAAGCGTTCTAATCGGATTTAGCGACTTCCTACGGCGACAATCCTCGCAAATTTCATCCTCGCGCGCGTCTAGAAATTTTACTAGCTTCTCTCGGTAAACCGCCATCGAGCTGGCGTCTCCCAGCGAGTTTATTTTTAGCGTAGCTTTTACCTCTAATCGGCGCAAAATTTCGTCTACCATTAATATTACGCTCGCATCCTCCCTTACGCTAGCTTCGCCGAAGCATTCGCAGCCGAACTGATGAAACTCGCGCAAACGTCCGCGCTGAGGGCGCTCGTAGCGAAACATCGAGCCGCTATAAAACCATCTATGTACGCCGCCCGCGCGGTCTAGTTTCGCCTCGATAAACGCGCGCACGACGCCCGCGGTGCCTTCCGGACGCAGACACACGTCGTTGCCGCCTTTGTCTAAAAATTGATACATTTCTTTGCCGACGATATCGCTGCTTTCGCCTACGCTTCGCTTAAATAGCGCCGTTTCTTCAAGATGCGGGGTTAAAATTTTGCGGTATCCGTAGTTTTGCGCGACGCTTTCGCATACTCTTATTACGCGTTCGTAAAGCTCGCTATTTTGGGGCAGCATATCCTTCATGCCGCGCAGCGCAGTTATCATTTCGCTTCCTTTTCGCCTAAAATCGTTCGCTATTTTACATTAAAAAATATAAAATTTTCGATTTTCTCGCCGATTTTTTCGATTTCTAGCCCCGCGTCGATTACTAGCGTATCCGCGCCGCATTTTTCGCAGGCGATTTTCATAAAATTTTGAACGCGCATTAGGTATTTTAGTCCTCTGGCTTCTACGGCGTCGATTGAGCTTCGCGATTTTAGGCGCTCGTGCGTTAAAATTTCGCTAGATAAAAATAGCACGATTTTATCTGGTAGCCGCCCGCCCAGCGCGAATTTATTTAGCGCTATAAGCTCGTTTATATCGGCGTTTTCGTCATTTGCCAGCGCGTAAGCTATGCCTGAAATAAAGCCCCTGTCGCTTAAAACCAGCCCGTCAAGGTTAGGCTTTACGACCTTATTAAAATGCTCGGCGCGATCGGCTAAAAATAGCAGCGCCTCGGTGCACGAAGAGAGGTTAAATTTTCCGCTTAGCAAAATTTCGCGCAGATGCGTCCCCAGCTCGCTGCCGCCGGGCTCGCGGGTAAGAACTACGTTTTTTGGATTAAATTTTAAGCCGTCCGCCGTCTTGCCCGAATTTTCGTCGGCGCCGCCTTTAAATTTTCGCGCTAAAATTTCGATCTGCGTGCTTTTGCCGACCCCGTCGATACCTTCAAATAAAACGTACATTTTAGCCTCTAATTTTCAATCTTTGAAACGCTTTTTAGCTCGTCGGCGCAAATTTTGCTAAACTCGTCTAAGAGCTCAAAAAGAAGCTTACTGTTTTTCGCGCCGAAACGTCCGAATACCGCCTTATCCGCCTCGTCGCTAGCGCGTAAAAATTTCTGCGCCAGCCGCTCTCCCGCGGGCGTTAGACTCATTATCTGCTCGCGTTTGTCGCGCTCGCCTTGCGAAAGCGAGATTAGATTTCTAGCGCGCAGATCTTTTGCTACGTTAAAAACGGATTGCTTTGGCATACACCACTCTTCGGCTACGCGCTTTTGCGTGCTTTGCCCGTCTTTCGCCAGCGTATAAAGGATCGCGAATTCGCCGTAATTAGCGCCGATTTTTTTAATCCACTCGTCGATATAGTTTTCTATTTGATTGATTTTTTTGCCCAGCGCGTCGAAGCCCTGCATATTTCGCCTTTAAAATTTTTAGCGCGATTGTAGTAAAATTTTAAAATTTTATCAACTTGACAACGCTAGTAAATTTTGGCTAATATAGTCGCTTTTAATACTAATTTTAAGGAAAAATCTTGAAAAAACCGCTTTTATTTTTGCTTCTGCCGTTTTGCTTATTATGCGCGGACGACGCGATGAGAGTTAGCGCCGTAAAGCCTAAAATTTTAACGCTAAACGAAACGCTGGTTTTATACGGAAGCTTGCAAGCAAAAGACGACGTAACCGTAGCTTCGGCGCTACAAGGCCGCCGTGTGATAGACGTTTTAGCAGACGTTTCGCAGCGCGTAAAAAAGGGTGAAATTTTAGCCGTTTTAGAAGGCGTTAGCGTGCAAAGCGACCTTGAAAAAGATACTTTCGCGCTCGAAGCGGCAAAGCAAAATTTAGCCTCGGCGGCGGCGGCGTTTGACGAAGCGGACGCGGCGCTAAAACGCTCTAAAAAACTTCTTTCTCAAAACGCCGTAAGCCGCGAGGCGTACGAGCAAATTTTAGCCAAGCGGTTAAGTGCGAAAGCGAATTTAGGCTCTGCAAAAGCACAGGTAGAGCAAGCCAAAGCGCAGCTAAAAAATAGCAAAAACGAAGCGATAAAAGCAAATATTATCTCTCCCGTAGACGGCGTCGTAACGGCAAAATCGGCTAAAATAGGCATGATAACGGACGCGCAGACGCTTTTTAATATAGCAAAAGACGGCGTTTTCGAATTTAGCGCCGATGCTAACGCCCGCGAAATTTCAAAGCTGCAAAGCGCGCTAAATTTAGGCGCTACGCTAAATTCTAGCGTCGAAATAGAGGGCGCGCAAACGGGCATTACGGCTAAAATTCGTCAAATTTCCGTAACTCTAAACGAGACTAGCAAAGAGGGGAAGGTAAAATTTAGCGGAGATTTTGCGGGCGGATTAATCAATAACTACGGCAAAGCAAGCGTCGAGCTTCCTAGCGTTAGCGCGCTTGCTTTGCCCGCGAGGGCCGTGCGCTTTAAGGACGGCGCGGCCTACGTCACGGTTATAACAAATAAAACCGCGCGCGAAAAACAAGTAACCGCTGGTATAGAAAAGGGCGGATTTATTCAAATTTCAGGCCTTAACGAAGACGAGCTAGTCGCGGCAAACGCGGGCGCGCTCATAAACGAAGGCGACGCACTAGATCCGCAGCTAATAGAGTGGGGCGAGAGCGCGTCTAACGAGCAAGGCGCGCGAAAATGAAAATTTCCTCTTGGGCGGTGAGGCGTCCGGTCCCCGTAATCGTGCTGTTTTTAGCGCTTAGTGTATTTGGCGTCATATCTTTTATTAGGCTTCCTATTAACGCAGATCCCAGCGTGCAGTTTCCCGTCGTAATAGTAAGCGTCTCTCAAAGCGGCGCGGCGCCCAAAGAGCTTGAAAAAACGGTAACTAGAAAGATAGAAGACGCGCTTTTCGGTATGGCGGGCATCAGGCACGTAAGCTCGGAGATAACGGGCGGCAGCAGCGTCACGACGGCCGAATTTTCCCTTGAAACCGACATAGACCGCGCGGTAAACGACGTGCGGAATTTAATGTCGCAAATTAGAAGCGAACTTCCGGGAGGCATAGACGAGCCGCAAGTAGAGCGCGTGGATACCGAAGGCGGCGCGATAGCTTATTACAGCGTGCAAAGCGCGGATTTAAACGAAGCGCAGCTGTCTAAATTTATAGACGACGAGGTTAAAAACCGCCTGCTCTCCGCGCAGGGCGTGCAACAGGTAAAACGCCTAGGCGGCGCGAAGCAAGAAATTTTAGTAGCTCTTAACGCGCAGGCGATAAACTCGCTGCAAATAACTCCCGATCAAATCAGCAAGCAGCTAGCGCAGATAAACGCGAATTTACCCGCGGGCAAGACCTCTATCGACGAGGCGCGCCGCACGATACGCGTAAAATCTAGCGCCGCGTCGCTTGAAGCGCTAAAAGATACGCAAATTTGGCTAAAAGAGGGCGTAAGCGTAAGGCTGGGCGATATAGCCGAAATTTCGGACTCGCACGAGGACGTCTCGCAAATTTCGCGCCTAAACGGCAAACGAGTCGTCGCCTTTGAAATTTACCGCGCCAAAAACGCGAGCGACACGGTAACGCTGCAAAACGCGCAAGCGGCTATCGCGGCGCTAAACGCGCAGTTTCCGAGCATTAAAATTAGCGAAATTTACTCATCCGCCGATACCACGCGAGAAAACTACGCCGTTACGATAAGCTCGCTTATAGAAGGGGCGCTTCTAACGGTAATCGTCGTATTTTTATTCTTGCGCGACGTTAGAGCTACGATCGTCGCGGCTATCGCGCTACCGCTTTCGATGCTGCCTACTTTCGGTATTATGAGTTTGCTGGGATACACGCTAAATAGCGTGACGCTACTAGCTCTTATGCTGGTTATCGGAATTTTAGTAGACGACGCGATAGTAGAGATAGAAAACATAAACAAGCACGTCGCAAAGGGCGAACGCCCCTACGTAGCGGCCATAAACGCCGCCGACGCGATAGGTTTTGCCGTGATAGCCATCACGCTTACGATCGTAGCTATTTTCTTGCCCGTAAGCTTTATTTCGGGCATTATCGGACGGTATTTTAGCCAGTTCGGCGTGACGGTTACGGCCGCGGTTTTAAGCTCGCTTTTAGTAGCAAGGCTTGTTACTCCGCTGCTTGCGGCTTATATTTTAAAGCCCGAAATTTCACATAAACCGCAAAAAACCGGCAAGCTAAAAGGAGCGTATCTAGCTCTTTTGCAATTTGCGCTAAGAAGGCGAAAGCTCGCGCTTTTAGCGGGATTTTTACTGCTTGTTTTATCGGGCGTTTTGGCGCTATTT
>NZ_CAJPMA010000054.1 GCF_905371695.1 uncultured Campylobacter sp.
GTCTTATGTCAATAAATCAGTTTTATGTCAATAAAAAGGAGTAGTTAAATAGGGATTTTCTTTCTTTATTTATCCATATCTTTTTTCATATTTGTTTGGCGGCAACTGTTATTATCTTTACACAAAACATCTTTTATATCTTCTATTTTTTCTTTTAATTTATTAATCATATCGTCGAATTCGTCGTTTTGTTTGCTTTCTTCGGTAACGATCGGAACCTGTTCGAATAGCTGTCCTTCGGCTTTTTTAGGCTCGGCGGCGGGATCTAAGACGGGCTGCTGTCGGGCACCGTCTTTATTTTGCGCGCCCGTTTGCGAAGGTAGCGGCACTAGCGCGGTCGCCAGTCTAGAATCGCCGTCTTGGCTTTGGGCGGGGTTGTCGCTTGAATTTATAAATTTCATAGCGACCACTACGACTAAAAAGATATTGATAAAAATCGCCGCATAAATAAGTATTTTTTTAGTTTTTTTGCCTTTTATTTCGTCGTCTTTATCAAGAAGTATATCCCTTAGCTCTTCGTTTTCCATTTCAGCTCCATTACATATGTTTTGACCAGCTTGCGCCGCGCTCTTTTTGATAGACCTTATACGGCAACGTCAAGATATTAAATTCTTTCGGTAGCTCCATCGTCGGAAACACTCTCCACTCTTTAACCAAGCGCGAACTAAGCAGCATAGATAGCTTATTTGCGATCTGATAGCCCTCGTTTAGCGTCGTGTGGCCTTTATGCACGTAGAGGTGCAGGTGCCCCGGCGTCTTGCTCTCGTAGGCGGTAAAATTTATAAACCCCTCCTCGCGGAGCAAAAGCTGAGCACGGTGCCAAAAGCGCTCAGGCATCCTACCGTTGTAGTCAAAGACGATATTTTCGACCTTGTCGCCAGGCAGTATCAGCGAGTGTGCGACGGTGATCTTGCCCTCGTCGTGATCTTTTATTACCTGATAGCTTAGAGGCTCGTTTATTAGCTCAAATTTATTAAAAAACGTCCGCCCCTTGTACTCGATCTTGCTTACGATATTGTCGCGTTTGATCCAGTAGTGGCTCGTGTTCATTTTGATTAGCGCGGTGTCTATGCTCTGCATCAATAAGTCGCCTTATCGTAGATGATAAATTTGCTCGCAAGCTCTTTTAGCTCGGCTTTTACCCTGCTTTGAAGCTCGGCATTATTGATATCGCTTAGCACGTCGGCGATTTTATTTGCGATGATCTCAAATTCCGCCTCTTTCATACCGCGGGCCGTAAGCGCTGGACTTCCGATGCGGATACCGCTCGTGATAAACGGACTTCTAGTTTCTCCAGGAACGGTATTTTTATTTACGGTTATGCCAGCATTTCCAAGAGCGATATCGGCGTCTTTACCGCTAAATTCACGGTTTAAAAAGCTCATTAAAACTAGATGGTTATCGGTGCCGCCACTAACTAGATCAAAGCCGCGTTTTACCAAAACTTCGGCTAGTTTTTTGATATTTGCTTTGACTTGCTTGGCGTAAATTTTCCACTCAGGGCTTAGGTTATGTTTAAAGCCTACCGCCTTTGCAGCGATAACGTGAACTAGCGGTCCGCCCTGGATGCCAGGGAAAATAGACGAATTTATCTTTTTGGCGTACTCTTCGTTGTTTGTCATGATGATACCGCCGCGAGGTCCGCGAAGGGTCTTGTGCGTAGTCGAGCTAACCACGTCGCAGTGAGGGAACGGACTCTGATGCTCTCCGGCTACGACTAGACCGGCAATGTGCGCCACGTCCGCAAAGAGTATAGCGCCTACAGCGTCGGCGATCTCGCGGAATTTCTTAAATTCGATCTCGCGCGTATATGCGCTTGCGCCGCACACGATCATCTTAGGTTTTACGATTTGCGCGATTTCCATCACCTTATCGTAGTTTATGCGTCCGTCAAGCTCCACGCCGTAGAAAAAGCTCTGATAAATTTTACCCGAACTGCTTACTTTTGCGCCGTGAGTTAGGTGCCCGCCGTGACTTAGATCCATGCCTAAAATTTTATCGCCGGGATTTAAAAGCGCGCCGTAAACGCCCTGGTTTGCCTGAGAGCCCGAGTTTGGCTGTACGTTTGCAAATTCGCAACCAAAAAGCTCTTTGCAGCGATCGATCGCTAGCTGCTCGATCTGATCGACGTATTCGCAGCCGCCGTAGTAGCGTTTGCCAGGATAGCCTTCTGCGTATTTGTTGGTTAGGATAGAGCCCATTACTTCCATTACTTCAGGGTAGGTAAAATTTTCGCTCGCAATCATTTCGAGGTGGTCGCATTGGCGTTTTAGCTCTAAATTTACTAAATCGAAAATTTCTTTATCGTAGCTTTGCAAACTCATTAATTCTCCTTGGTTTCGTTTTTTTGCGGTCTCATCGCGGGGAAAAGCACCACGTCGCGGATGGATTTTTTATTGGTTAGTAGCATCACGAGCCTATCTACGCCGATACCCTGACCCGCAGTAGGCGGCATCGCGTAGCCAAGAGCCCTCACGTAGTCCTCATCCATCTCGTGAGCTTCGTCGTCGCCGGCGTTTTTGGCTTCGATCTGTGAAGCGAAACGGCCGTACTGATCGATTGGGTCGTTTAGCTCGTTAAAGCCGTTAGCCAGCTCGCGTCCCGCGATAAACAGCTCAAATCTCTCGGCTATATCTGGATTTGCGTCGCTTCTGCGAGAAAGCGGGCTAATAGAAATCGGATAGTCGATGATAAAGGTCGGATCAGTTAGTTTACTCTCTACGTAGTTATCAAAAAGTTCGGCCTGCAAATGCCCCAAATCAAGCTTGGCGTTTGCCTCAAAGCCGTCCGCTTTGAGCTTGGCTAAAATTTTATCTTTATCGTCAATGATAGTTTCGTCTAGTCCGCCGATTTCTACGAGCGCTTTTTTGTAGCTTATGCGTTTAAACGGCTTGCTAAAATCGATCTGCATACCGTCAAATTCGATGATTTTAGGCATATCTAGTTTATCAAGAAGCACGTTAAATAGCTCCTCGGTTAGCCTCATCAAATCGTGATAAGTATGCCACGCCCAGTAAAACTCGATGCTCGTAAATTCGGGATTATGCGTTAGGTCCATACCCTCGTTGCGGAAATTTCTATTCATCTCGTAAACAGCGTCAAAGCCGCCCACGATGAGACGCTTTAGATAAAGCTCGGGCGCGATGCGTAAAAATCTCTCCACGCCAAGCGCGTTGTGAAAGGTTACGAAAGGCTTAGCGTTGGCTCCGCCCGGGATCGGGTGCATCATCGGGGTTTCGACTTCTAAAAAGCCCTTGTCTTCGAAAAATCTGCGAATCGTGCTAACGATAACCGAGCGGCGCTTAAAATCGGCCCTAACCTCCGGATTCATTATCATATCGAGGTATCTTTGGCGGTATCTAGTCTCTATGTCGGTTAGCCCGTGAAATTTCTCCGGAAGCGGCGAAATGGCCTTTGACGCCAAAGTTAGCTCGCTAACGTGCATAGAAAATTCGCCCGTTCTCGTGACGAAAGCATATCCGCGCACGTATACGATGTCGCCTACTTCGATATTTTTCTTTACGACCTTAAACCAATCCGGATCAAGCGTCTTGTTGCTAAAATAAATTTGGAGATTGCCGTCCTCATCCTCGATATTAGCAAATATCGCCTTGCCCGCGTCCCTGATGAGCTTAACGCGTCCGGCTAGACTTACCGACTGCCCTTCGGCGCTCTTTTCTTCGGTGTCTATTATATGTTTAAATTTGAGCCTAAATTTAGCTATATCCATATCACGGCGCAAAAAGTGCGGATAGGGATTTACGCCCGCGTTTCGTAGCTCATTTGCGGTCTCTAGCCTTTGGATTTCCAGTTGATTTTCAAATATCACCTCAATTGCCTTTTATATTATTTTTATTGCAATCTTCGCAAATTCCGTAAAGCTGCATCATATGCCCAGTTAGTTTAAATCCGTGCTCTTTTGCGATGCTAATTTGTCTTTTTTCGATAGTTTGATCCTCGAATTCTATGATTTTACCGCATTTTCTACATATCATATGATCGTGGTGAGGCTTAGTGGCGAGCTCGAATTTCTTACCTTGCGAGCCGAAGCTGATAGAGGTTACCATCTCGGACTCTTCTAGCAAATTTAGCGTTCTATAAACGGTCGCGATGCCGATATTTAGTTCTGGATGGCGCTCTTTTATAAATAGATAGAGTTTTTCCGGAGTAAAGTGTTCGCCGTTATTATAAAGCGTTTTTAGTAAAATTTCGCGTTGTTTGGTATATTTTAGCCCGCTGTCGCGCAAAACTCTTTTAAATTTTTCAAGCAACGCGTCGTATTCTAAATTTTCTATCATCATTACTCTCCTTTTTTCATATTTGTTTCGGTTGCGTTTTCATCCATTGAAATTAACGCGTCGGTTTTATTCATATCCTTAGGACGTTGTATCGCGACGTCTATATCGTTAGCGATTTTTTTGACGTCGATATTAGTTATCCACTTTCCGGCACTCAAAAGTACCGGATAGATCTTGCTATCTTTTACGTAGGGCTCAATTAGCGAATTTACGCCGGTACCGCTAGCTACGGCAAGTACCGCCGCAAAGGTTAAGAAAATTTTGGCGCTCCCTACGACGAATCCGCCCAACCTATCCAAAAATCCGAGCCCGCTTAACGCGAGCATCTTTGCTAAAAATTTTCCTATTAAAAGACAAATTAGCCAAAAAACGATCCAAAGCGACACGAAAGCTACGAACTGCAACGTCGAGCCATTGTCGAATTTGTATATATTTTCGTTTATAAATTTTTCCGCGACATCCGAAAATCTAGTGGCGATGACTAGACCGCCGATTAGGCCGATTAGGCCAAAAAGCTCTTTTATTAGCCCGTTTATTATACCCTTTACGCCCAAAATCAGCGTGAGCGCAACTACGGCGATATCGATCCAAGCACTAATTTCCATTGAGCGAAATCCCTAATATGTTTCCGAGTTCCTGTTGGGCCGTCGAGTAGCGCATCGCCATCTCTTTTGAAATATATCTATTTTGTATGGCTTTCATCATCGCTTGCGTTTGGGTACTCATGCCGGTTACTTGTTGATTTAGCTGCATTTGCGAGTAAATTTGATGCACTTTATTTTCGCGAACCAAGTTTGCTACGGCGTTATTGTTAATTAAAATTTCGTGTATAGCTACACGTCCGCCGCCGAGCTTCGGTAGCAAAGACTGCGAGATAACCGCCGTTAGCGATACGGAGAGCATATTTCGCACTTGTAATTGCTCGCCGCCTTCAAAGCTATCGATGATACGGTTAATGGTTTGGATGGCGGAGTTCGTGTGCAAAGTACCGAACACCAAGTGTCCGGTTTCGGCGGCCGTAATCGCCGTCGAGATCGTCTCTCTATCCCTCATCTCGCCGACTAGGATAATGTCCGGATCCTCGCGAAGTGCGGCTTTTAGCGCTCTGGCAAACGAAAACGTATCGGATCCCACGTTTCTGTGAGAGAATAACGCCTTTTTATTGCTATGGACGAATTCCACCGGATCCTCGACCGTGATAATATGTTTTCTTTCGTGTACGTTTATTTCATTTAGCATCGCCGCTAACGTAGTAGACTTTCCCGAGCCGGTAGGCCCCGTAACCAAAATTAAGCCTTTCTCGCGCTTAACTATCTCTTTAAAAATATTAGGGGCGTTTAGATCATCTAGCGACGGGATGTGTGTAGGAATAATACGGAATGCAGCGGCCAAATCGCCGTTCATAGTATAATAGTAGTTACCCCTGAAACGCCCGATATTGGGCAGTTCTATCGCGAAGTCAAGCTCTTTATTGTTTTCAAGCTCGCTTTTTTGCGCGTCCGTAATCATCGTATAGCAAATATCTTCTATATCTTGGCCAGTTAAAACTCCCAGTTCTAGCGGACGAAGCGTACCGTCGATCCTAATCTGCGGCTCTGAGCGAGACACTAGGTGCAAGTCGCTGGCCCTATTGTGAGCGACGGTTCTAAGCAAAGATTCTATGTCGGTGATTTTTCTGCGCGTAGTTTGCGCCGGTTGGGCAGGTTGCGATTGATGCGCGGGTTGTAAATTTTGTCCTTGATTTTCCATTTTTTTCCTATTCTATGATTTTTGGAACGACAAAGAAACGTCCTTCGCGAACGGGCGCGTTTTTTAAGATATTTTCTATCACGTCGCTTTGTTTCGCGGCATCGTCTCGCAACGGCGTTTTGCCGCCGAGAGCGCTTACGGCAGCGGTTTCGTTAGATAAATTTAACTCGCCCAAAACATCTACGAACGATAAAATTTCGCTTAATTGCCTTTTGATTTCATCTCGTTTTTCATCGCCGATTTTTAGCGACGAGAGCTTTTCTAATTTATTAAGAAGCGCGTCGTCGATTTGCATAAAATACCTTTATTTGCAAGATTTGGGCTAATTATAACACACTAATCTTTAATTTTGGTATGCTTTAAATTTATTTATGATACAATTACGAACTAAATTTTACAAGGACGAAATTTGGCTATACAAGAAAATTTGAATGATATCAGGCAAGAGATAGGCGCGCAAGAGCAGTTTTTAGAAAGTATCATTAAAGGCGAAAGAGCCTTTAAAAAATACAAAAAGCTAATAATCGCGGCTTTCGTAGTCGCGGTAGCCGCCGTAACTTGGACTTACGCGCAAAAATTTATCGACAAAGGCCGCGTAAAAGAGGCGAATGAAGCATACTCGAAACTAATCGCAAACCCGAGCGACGAGGCGGCTCTTAAAATTTTAAAAGATAAAGAACCTTCGCTTTACGCGCTTTATAAATTTAAACAAGACGCCCAAAAAGGCGACGTAAGCGGCGCAAAAGAGCTACTCGCCCTGCCGATAGATCCACTGGTTAAACAAATTATAAGCGCGCAAATAGGCGAGCAAAGCGGCGAAATTTTAGCTAATTACGACGCGCTTTTAAAAGGCTACGGTTATTTAAAGGAAAACAAAATTAGCGAAGCTAGGAGCGAATTTTCTAAAATTCCGCTAGACTCGCAGCTTAACAACTTAGTTAAAAATTTACAACACTATCAGGGAAACAAACAATGAAAAATTTTACTCTACTTCTAGCGTTTTTAGCGGCGCTAATTTTAAGCGGGTGTGGCACGAAAAGACAATATTTCGAGCCTGAAAACGTAACGGCAAAGCTTAGTCTTTCGCATAGCTTGCCTTCGTCGATCGCCAGCGTAAATAAAAACGGCGCGACGCTAAATAACGGCAACGTCGTTACCAAAGATGGTTTAAATGCGAACATTAAGCTCAACGAAGGATTTTGGCTACTAAATCAAAACGGAGGTCGCATAATATCGACTAATCTCGAAGGAGAGCTGGTTATTACCGGTACCGACGGTTCGGTCATTTACAGCTCGAAATTTCCTACCGCGATCGTGGCGGCTTCGACGGAAGGCAATCTGCTAGCCGCCGTAAGCGCCGAAAACCACATCTATTTAATCGATATATCGCAGGCAAGAACGCTGATGGAGTATAAATCATCCGAAATTTACGCGGTCGACTCGCGCGTAGCCTCTCCGCTTTTTATGGATACGCTAGTTATTTTCCCGTCGCTAGACGGTAAAATTTACATCGTCCAAAAAGATAGCGCACGTATTCTAAGAGACGTCGTAGTTAGCAGCGAACAGTTTTTTAACAACGTAACTTTCCTTGACGTAGTGGGCGAAAATATGATCGCGGCGACGGCTAAAAAAGTACTCGTCATCAACCCTCAAAAGACGCTTTACTACGACGGCGAGATCAAAGACGTACTCGTAAATAACGCCGATATCTATATCTTTAAAAAAGACGGCGTCGTAATAAAAACCGACCTAAAATTACAAAAGAAAAACGAAGCGCGCTTTAAATTCGCGATATTCTCAGGTGCTGCGATAACCGCGAATAACCTATTTATAGTAGAGAAAACCGGCTACGTTATCAAGACGGATTTAAACCTCTCAAATCCTAAAATTTACGAATTCGACACGGAAATTAAAGACAAAAATTTCATAGGCGCGAATGCGTTTTACTACGACGACGAGTTCGTAAATTTCGAGTAATGGATCAAAAAATTTACGCCCTTTTCGAAAAGGGTAAAATTTTCCTTAAAAATTTAAAGCGGGTAGATTTGTCGCAAATTAGCGCTAAACGCTCGCTTCAAGCATATCTGGGCGTAAATTTAAAAGGCTTTTACCAAATCGTTTTCATTAGAAACGCAAAAAGCAGACTACTCGTAAAAGAAGCGCGCGAAATAGACGAAATTTGCGCTAAATGCGAAGAAATTTCGCAAACTAAGATAACCAAACGCGCGATATTTTTTAACTCCGCTATCTGCTCGAAATCAAGCGAGTTTTTAAAACAAAACGGCTGGGTCTGCCATGATTTTATGTGATATCGGCAACACGAACGCCGCGTTTTTGCAAGACGGGAAAATTTCTCGCATGAGCGTGCGAGAATTTCGCGGCTACGAGCCCAAAGAAAAGGTCTATTTTATCTGCGTAAACGACGGACTTTTCGGTAAACTAAACGCTAACGAAAATTTCGTAAATTTAGAAAAATACTTCGACATAGATACGATCTATCAGGGGCTTGGCATCGACCGCATAGCCGCTTGCTACGGCATAAAAGACGGCGTAGTGGTGGATGCTGGCAGCGCAATAACGGTCGATATAATGGCAAATTCGATGCATCTAGGCGGTTATATAATGCCTGGGATTTCAGCTATGCTAGCGGCTTACGAGAGTATTTCGCCGCGCCTAAAAGTGCCGATTAATTCGCAAATCGATATCGACGCTCTACCCCAAAAGACCGCGGATGCGGTGAGCTACGGCATCTTTAAGCCCATCGTTACGCTAATCGAAAAGCTAGTCGGCAATAAAAACGTCTATTTTACCGGCGGCGACGGCGAATTTTTATCTAAATTTTTTAAAAACGCCGTCTGCGACAAGATGCTAGTCTTTCGCGCTATGCAAAAACTAATACGAGAAAAAGGGATAAAATGATAACCGTCGCTTTACCCAAAGGTAGGATCGCTGAGGATACATTGGCGATTTTTAGGGAAATTTTCGGCTCGAAATTCACGTTTGAAGATAGAAAGTTGATTTTAGACGAAGGAAATTTTCGTTTTTTAATGGTGCGAAACCAAGACATCCCGACTTACGTAACCGAAGGCGCAGCCGATATCGGCGTAGTCGGACTTGACGTACTTGAAGAGCATCGTCCGGACGTAGTGCGGCTGCTTGATCTTAAAATAGGCGTTTGCCGCGTCTGCGTGGGGATAAAAAACGAAGACGAACTAGATCTAACCAAACCCGAGCTAAAAATAGCTACTAAAATGCCTAATATCGCACGCGCTTATTTCGCGCAAAAAGCGATCGCGCTGAAAATCATAAAGCTATACGGCTCGATCGAGCTTGCGCCGTTGGTAGGGCTTGCCGACGCAATCGTGGACGTAGTAGAAACCGGCTCCACAATGAAGCAAAACGGACTAAAAATAGGCGAAACGATAATGCAAAGTTCCGCGCATCTAATCGCTAATAAAAATAGCTTTATTATAAAAAAAGATAAAATTTTAGAGCTTTATCATAAGCTAAAAGAAAAAATAGACTAAAATTTTCGGAATTTGCGAATAATTTGCGTGGCATTTCGGTAGTGCTTTTCTCAAAAAATATCACCCGCTTTCATAAAGTTTACGCGTAATTTTCTGCTTAATCATAAAATTTTACGTAAAATTTCGCGCAAGCGCAAATTTAAAAAATAAGCGGACAAAAGTGTCTAAATTTTAAATTTCCCACGCAAATATGTAGGGGTAAAGTAGGAATTTAAGCGCCCCGAAATCGTAAGGGGCGCATTAGGATTTATTTGTTTTGATCGATATAAGCGTAATCTGAAATTTTCGTCCATTCGCGAGCTTTTTTCATAAAGGCGCGCTGGGACTCGACAATCTCTTTAAATAGCGGATCTTTGGTGCTTTGTTCGTCCAGTAGCTCGTTAGTCGCCTTTTTAAGCGCGTCTAGCACGTCTTTGGGGAAGGATTTTACCTGAATGTCGGGATACTCGCTTTTCATCTTATCCCAATAATCTACGTTCATCGCAAACACCCTAGTATTCACGTTTTGCGCTACTTGCGCGGCGGCGGCTTCAAATATCGCTTGCAGGTCCGCAGGCAGCTTCTCGTACGTTTTTTTGCTTACAAAGAACTGCGTCTCGCCGCTAGGCTCTTGCCAACCGGTGTAGTAAAATTTCGCTACTTTGTGAAAGCCTAACGCCATATCGTAAGCCGGACTCACCCACTCGACCGAGTCGATAGTGCCCATTTCAAGCGCCATGTATAGTTCCCCCGGGGCTATCGTGTTGATATTTGCGCCCAGTTTCGCGTAAATTTCGCCGCCGAATCCGGGAATTCTAATCTTTAAACCCTGTAAATCAGCAAGAGAGTTAATCTCTTTTTTAAACCAACCGCCCATTTGCATGCCCGTATTTCCCGCGCGAAACACCTTAATACCGTAAGGATCGAACACCTTTGCCTCAAGCTCCTTACCGCCGCCGAAATCGTACCAAGCTTTAAGCTCGTCCGTGTTCATCATAAAAGGCACCGCCGTAAAGAACATAGTTTTAGCATCTTTGCCCTTGTAATAATAGCTAGCCGAATAGCCGATATCGTATTGACCGCTTTTTACGAAATCAAGCATCGCAAACGGCGATTTGTGCTTGGACGGATAGTCGATGCGGATCTCGATCCTGCCGTTACTAGCCTTTTCTACGATCTCTTTTAGCTCTTTGGGTACGTCGCCGAGTACGGGCATCGTACTCTCCCAAGTGCTGGCTAATTTTAGCTTATAGACCTTATCGTCGGCTCCCAACGCAAGAGTCGCGCAGGCTAAAAACCCCAGCGCAAGCGCGCGAATTTTCATATTATTCTCCTTTTTACGAAATTTAAGCGCCATTATAGCGCGCAAAAGCTTACTATTTATTTTAACTTAACCTTTCGTTTGCCGTCGCGCTTTAAAATTTGCGAAAATTTCAGACGGAGGCGAAAATGAAGCTTTTAAAATTTTGGATTTTATGCGCGCTTATCGTTAGCGGCGCGTTTGCGAGAGATGCGGGTTTTGGCGGATATTTCGGCTTTTACTCCGGCGGAGATTGGGACGATCGCGGACGCAGATACGAATTTGACCGCAGAGATTACGATAGAGGCGGAGCGTATAGGCGTTTTAGGCACGAGCGGGCGCCCAGAGGATACGACTATGCGCCGCCGCCCCCTCCGCCGCCTTACGGAGCTAGGCGCTACGAAAGAGATAGATTTATGCCACCTCCGCCTCCTTATTACGGCGGCGGACGTTACGGACGAGATATACTCGTACTTCCGCCTTCGCCGCAAGACGTTTGGAAGCAGCGAGATCGCCGCTGGGACAGATAGTGAAAAAAATTTTACTAGCGGCGTTGCTTTGCCTAAATTTATGCGCGCAAAATATCGTTAACGGCGAAGCAGCGATTATTTTTAGCCCGTCTAATTTAGCGGGAAATTTAAGCATAGACGGCAAACCCGCAAAGTGGCTAGACGCGCCTAATAATAAAAAATTAAAATTCGCGCTCGTAGTCGCCGATTATTACAAAACGGGCGAAATAGTCGTAACAAACGAGCTAAACGGCAAAATTTCAAGGCAAATTTTTAAAGTTGTAAAAGGCGATTAC
>NZ_CAJPMA010000055.1 GCF_905371695.1 uncultured Campylobacter sp.
GTTGTCGTAGGCGTATAAAAACGCCGCGCGCGAGCCGGCGGCGTGGGCGCGGACGGGCTTATCGTATTGCTGCCTAACGGACGAAATAGCGTAAAATGGGAGTTTTATAACTCCGACGGCAGCTATGCCGCAATGTGCGGCAACGGCTCGCGCGCGGCGTTTTTATACGCCTACGACAACGGGCTAATCTCTCAAAACGCGACGCTTTTAAGCGGCGCGGGGCTAATTAGCGGAAGCGTCGGGAGCGAGAAATTCTGCTTTAAAAACGGCAAAATTTGCGAAAATTCGGGCGAAAATTCAAACGATGAGGACGAAATTTTCGTGCTAAAAGCCAGAAGCGTGGAAGTGGCGCTAACAAGCCCTAAAAAACTGAGCGAGAGCTTTAAAGAGAACGGCTTTGCGTGGCATTTTTACGATACGGGCGTGCCGCATTTAGTCGCGTTTACGGACGATCTTGCGAAATTCGACGTCGATCTAGCGCGCGCGATGCGGCAAAAATACGACGCGAACGTAAATTTCGCCCTAATAACGAGCCGCGGCTCTAAAAATTTTAGCGGCGCGGATCTGCGCGTGCGCACCTACGAGCGCGGCGTGGAAAACGAGACGCTAGCGTGCGGAACGGGTATGGCGGCGTGTTTTTACGCGGCTTACGAGCTTGGTTTAGCGGCGGATATGATCGCCGTGCGGCCTAAAAGCGGCGAAATTTTGGGCTTGCGTCTAGACGGAGGTAAAATTTTTTTTAAAGGCGTCGTGCAGCACGTATTCGACGTAAATTTAGGCTAACCGCGAGGCGCGTTTAAAGCGCTTTATCGGCGGGAAGCTCGGCACGAGAAGGCGAATTTGAAAATATTACGACAAAGGCGTTTTTAAAAGCAGTCTTACGACGAAAAATCAAAACTAATCTATACGCAAATTTCATAAAAACGGCAAGGTAAATTCGTACGTAAATTATGGAACCGGCAAGGAAATATACTTCGGCGAAAGTATAAGTCGATAAAAGGAAGTAAGCCCTAAATCTAGGGCTTAAAAATTATTTCAAAGCGTCTTTTGCTTGTTTAGCAAGCGTAGCGAACGCGTTCGCGTCATTCATAGCAAGGTCTGCTAAAATTTTTCTATCAAGTTCGATTTTAGCTAGCTTTAAGCCGTTGATGAAGCGCGAATAACTGATGTCGTTTAGGCGGCATGCGGCGTTGATTCGCACGATCCATAACCTGCGAAAATCGCGCTTTTTCTGTCTGCGGTCGCGGTATGCGTATACGAGGCTTCTCTCTAACTGCTCTTTTGCTTTTCTAAAATGTTTGTGGCGCGCGCTGAAAAAGCCGCGAGCTAACTTTAATACCTTTTTATGGCGTCTCCTGCGGACTACGCCAGTTTTTACTCTTGCCATATTTATCCTTTACAAATCGGCGTCCGTTTAAACGGATCTTTCCCTAAATTTAGGGGAGTTTGAATGACTTTTGCGTCAAAAACTTAAACTGCTGGCGATCAAACGCCTAGCATTTTCTTAACTGCCGAAACGTTCGTGCCGTCAACGTATTGAGGGCCGCGAAGGTCTCTTTTGCGCGCAGCGGATTTTTTAGTCAAGATGTGGCTTCTAAACGCAGAGCCGCGCTTGATCTTATTTTTACCCACTTTAAAGCGCTTAGCAGCGCCGCGAACGGTTTTCATCTTTGGCATGCTAATCCTTTTCGTGATTTTTACGCGTAACGTAAGGACGGGATTATACTGAAAATTTCTTTAAAAAATATGAATTTTAAATCGCGACCGGGCTTTTGCGGAGAAATTCGCAAAAATAAATTTTATTAATCAAAAATTAGCTTTAAATTTAGAGCAAAATCGTATTATTCCGTCGTCCGACAAGAAAACCTCCTTTTTGTAGCGCGCGGCTTTTCTCCCCCTTTAAGGTCGCGCGCTTTACTTTCGCTTTCAAATTTCTTTGTTATAATCTCCCGAAATTTTTAAAAAGGTAAAATATGCTTACGCATTTAGACGAAAAAAATCGCCCAAAAATGGTCGATGTAAGCGATAAATCGCCGACTACGCGCATCGCGCGAGCAAGCGGCGTTATAAAAATGAGTAAAGAGGCCTTCGACGCCGTGCGAAACAACACGGGAAAAAAAGGCCCCGTGCTGCAAACCGCGGTGGTAGCGGCTATTATGGGCGCTAAAAAGACCGGCGAGCTAATCCCGATGTGCCATCCGCTTTTAATCAGCGGCATCGATTGCGACGTCGAGGAATTGCCCGAAATTTGCGCGTTTAGGCTATTTGTAAGCGTAAAAATAGAGGGTAAAACGGGCGTCGAGATGGAGGCGCTAACCGGCGTTAGCGTCGGGCTTTTAACAATTTACGACATGATAAAGGCTATCGATAAAACGATGACGATAACGGACGTCGCGTTGGAGAGCAAAAGCGGAGGTAAAAGCGGTGAATATCTGCGATCTAAACGATAAAAAGCCCGAAATCTCATACCCGACTTTTTGGGAGTATAAAGTAGTTTTTAACGCTGACGAGGACGCGCGCGCGGCGATCTACGGCGTAGTTGGCACCAGGCGGCACAAGGTAGAATTTTCAAAATTTAGCAGGGATAAAAAATACGCCAGCTACGATTTGAGCGTGCTCGTGCTAAACGAGCAGGAGCGACTGGAAATTTTTAGCGGATTAAAACATACCGCAAAATACGTATTATAGGGGTTAAGATGCAGAATTTAGAAAAAATTTTAAACGAATACAAAAACTCTAATTTAAACGCCGACGACGTAAAAAACGCCGTGAGCGAAATTTTTGCAAAATTCGAGAACCGCGAAGGAAGCGAGCTAAAAGAGGCGCTAAAAACTAAAATGGGCGAAATTTTCGCGCTGTTTAGACGCGAAAATTTGCTAAACGCAAACGACCTAAAAAATGCGATGGAGGGCGTAAATCAGGCTATTAGCGCTAAAAAAGAAAGCGAGCTTTACGCGATGATTTGCGAGCAAGAGAGGCTTGCTAAACTAATAGATAAAAAGCGCGACGAGATCAAAAACGCGCTTAAAATTTCGTTCGAGGCGGCGGAAGAGACGATAAAAGGCGAGGAATTTAACGGCAAGGACGAAATTTTAGGACTTTTAAACGATGCGATAATGCGCGAAACCAGAATGTTTGAAATTTTAAGGGAGAGCGCGTTAAACGCGTTTTTAACGACGATCGAGCAAGGGCGCGACGTGGGCGAGACGGCGGCGCAGGTAGCCAAGCAGACGACTTACGTCGCTACGATCGAGGGAGAATTTAGCAAAGAGCGGATTTTAGAAATCGCGCGCAAGGTCGTAAGCGCGGCGTGCGAGGCTGCAAACGAGGGGCATATATTTTCGGGCGAGTTGATAGAAGGCGCGATAAACGGCGCTCGCGAAGGCGTATCAAAGGCGATCGAGCGGCTAAAAGAGCGGGTAAAATTCGCGCCCGACGCGGAGACCTTACGTAACGATCTGCGAAATTTAAAAAATATCGACGAGGATTTCGTAGCGATGCTAAAAGAGCTCGAAAACGGCTTTGAAGGCGCGGCTAAAAACGAGATAGACAAGCTTTTAAACACGCAGTTAGATACGAATCTAGCGCGCTTAAAACGCATAAGCGATCAGGCTAGCCAAACGATAAAAGAGCGTATCGAGGAGCTTAAAGAGGGCGCCGGAGCCGCGCTGGTGGCGTCTGCTAACGAACGGCTAGAAGCGCTAAAAAACGAGCTAAACGAGCGAGCCGGCAAGCTAAAAACCAACATCGAAATAAACGAAAAATTAGAAGCCGTCAAACGCGACATCGCCGAATTGGAAAAAAAGGCGAACGAAAAATTCGAAGAGATCAAGCAGATGAACATTAAAGACGAGGCGCGAAAATTTAGCGACAGAGCGTATAGCGCGGCGAAAAACCTCGTCGCAAAAATTAAGGGCGGCGAGAGGTAGGGCTAGCTAAAATTTCGCCGCGTCCGTAAACCGAATTTACGGGCAAATTCGGTTTACGGCGCAAAATTTGACCGACTTAAAGATTCTTGTTTCGGTTGCCTCGCGCTAAAGCCTGCTATTTGCCGCGGCGACTTGCGTTTCGTCTAAATTCGCGCCTAAATTTCGCGTCATCGCGGAGCGGGGTATTCGTTTTGCAAAATTGGCTTGACCGCAGAAGACCTTGCTCTGCACGACGGGTTTAATTTTGCCTCTCCTGTTTGCGCCGTATTATGCTAGTAGGCGCGAATGTGCCGTAAATTTCGGCTAAATTTTAAATCTTTTTACCAAAAATTTCCACGCTTTTTAGCCGCCCGCCCATATCGCAGACTTGCGGCAGCGTCCCCCATCGCGCAAAGCCGAGCTTTTCGAACATTTTGACGCTAGCCGCGTTGTCTGTAAATATTACGGCTAAGATATTTTTAACGCCTAGCGAGGGCGCGATACGGATCAGATACTCAGCCGTCATCCGCCCAAGCCCCCGTCCGCGCGCGCTTTTTCGCACGTAAACGCTGATCTCCGCGGTAATGTCGTAGGCGGCTCTATCTTTATAATCGCTAAGGCTGCCCCATGCTAAAATTTGCTCGTTTTGCGCCGAAATTTCATCGTCCGCGCTTTGCCGCGCGCTAAAATTTCGCCGCGAAATATCGCCTTTAAGCACGTAAATCGGACGCCTGTCTTTGTGCGCGTCAAACCACGCTAGACGCGACTCTACGGATGCTGGCGCAAGGTCGGCGGTCGCGTTTCGCTCGGCGACGCTATCGTTGTAGATTTCTACGATAGCGGGTAGATCGTCCCGCGTAGCGAGCGAAAATTTCATATTTTATCCTTTTGCGCATCTTATTTTGATTTCGTAAAATTTACGCGCGACGTTTATTTTATTTTTTGGAAAATTTGCTAAGCCGCCGAAATCTGAGATATAACGGCGGATGCGAGCGACGCCAGCGTTTAAGACTGCAAGCCGAGCGCTTGACGGCGACGCGAAAGCCGCCGTTTACTTAGCTTTTAAATACAAAGGCTCTACCTTTTGGGCGATTTGCCTTAGATCCTCTATCCTGCTCTCGTTAGACGGGTGCGTGCTTAAAATCTCGGGTACGCCGCCGCCGCTTTGTTTAGACATTTTTAGCCACACGTTTACCGCTTCTTTGGGGTCGTAGCCCGCGCGCGCCATCAGTTCGGTGCCGATGCGATCGGCCTCGCGCTCGTGCGAGCGAGAAAACGGCAGCGATATCGTATACTGCGCCGCGACGTCTAGCAGCTGAGCACCCGCGTCTCCGAGTCCCGCCGCGGTCGAAACGGCGAAGATACCGATATTTTTAAGTTGATCTTGACTGGCTTGCTCGCGGCTGTGCTCGCGTAGCGCGTGCGCCATCTCGTGCCCCATTACGGCGGCTAGCTGCGCGTCGTTTAGCGCTAGTTTATTGATTATGCCGCTATAAACTACGATGCGGCCGCCCGGCATGCACCACGCGTTTATCGTATCTTCGCTAATTACGTTTACTTGCCACTTCCATTTTAGCGCGTCTTGCCTAAATACGCCTACTTGCTCGATTAGGCGCTCGGCGACGGCCTTTACGCGCGAGGTTAGCACCGGATCGACGTTTAGCGCGCCTTTGTTTCTAGCCGCCGTTAAGGTCTGTACGTAGGCTCTCGCAGCGCTTTGATCCATTTCTTGCGCCGAAAATAGCAGTAACTGCGATCTATCCGCGCCTACGACGCCGCCTTGGGTCGTACTGGCGCATCCTATGAAAATTCCCGCCGCCGTAGCCAAAAAAAGTAAAATTTTGCCCATTTTAAGCCCTTTTGTAGTCGATATTAGCCTCGAATTCTTTAAGCCGCTTGTGGATGGAGCGAAGCTCCGTAATCGTCGTCCAGTTATTGATAAAAACCGAAAAGCTCTCGCGTACCTGCGAAAAAGCGTTGCTAACCTGAACCAAGATCCCCAGCGTGATCGCGCCCGTAAATAGCCCGCCGCCCATTATCATATAAGGTACGATGACTAGAAACTGCGAGAACGACGTAAGCCAGATATTAAAGTATCCGTAATGCAAAAACAGCCTGTAATAGTTAAATTTTAGTCCCGTAAAAAGCTCTACGATAGCGGGCGTCTGCGCGTAGTTTTTCTTATCGTTTTCGGCGTAGACGAGCTCTTTTCTAAACGCCGCTTCGACGCGTTGATTGTTGTATTCAAGATGCGGCAGCTTAATGCCTACAAACCACGAGATAATAAGTCCGCCTATGCTTACGCCAAGCGCTATCCAAACTAGCGAGCCCGGCACGTCTTTAATCGCCGGTAGATCGACCTTGGCGCTAAGCCCCCAAAGCACGGGGATAAATGCAACTAGCGTCATCATGGCGCGAAGCACCTGCACGCCTAGGCTTTCCATGATTTTAGCGAAGCGATAAACGTCTTCTTGCATACGCTGCGAGCTGCCCTCGATATCTCGCGCGCTGGCTTGCCAAAATTTTAGATAATCAAACGTCATCGCCTCGCGCCAGCGAAATACCCAGTGGCTGGCGAAAAACGAGACGAACATATAAGTGATTACGTAAGGCATCGCGATGTAAAGAAATTTCCAAATCGCCGCCCAAAATTCGCTCACGTCGTGATCTTTGACGTTTTGCATGATATCGTAGAAATTTTTATACCAGTCGTTGATTTGCACGTTTAGGTGCGTTTGATAAATTAGCGAAAGCACGATAAGCGCCGCGCCGCCGTAAGCCCAAAGCGCCCATTTCGCGCAGCGAAAAAACGAAGAAAACATCGATTTCCTTTAAAATTTCGGGCAATTATAGCAAAATTTAGTAAAGCGAAATTTTAGGTAAAAGCGCGTATTATTTACGAGAATTTTACGTTAAAGGAAAAATATGAAGAAATTTTTACTAGCCGTATCGATCGCCGCGATTACGGTTTTAAGCGCGCAAGCGGAGGATATGAAAGTCTATAAAAGTCCTAGCTGCGGGTGCTGCGGCAAATGGGGCGAGGCGATGAAGCAAAGCGGATTTAGCTCTACGGAGATAAAAACGGACGAATTAATGCAGGTTAAGGCGCAATTTAAAGTGCCGGACGAGCTTGCCAGCTGCCACACGGCCGTAGTAGATGGTTACGTGATAGAGGGACACGTCCCGCCGGCGGAGGTTAAGCGGCTTTTAGAGCTAAAACCGGCCGATGCGATCGGTATCGCGGTGCCTGGGATGCCGATGGAGAGCGTCGGTATGAAGCAAGGCGGCGAACCCGAAAAATACGACGTGATTTTGTTTAAAAAAGACGGCTCGCAAGAGGTTTTCGCTACGTATTTAGGCGATAAGAAGCTAAAATAGCCCTAAAATTTCGGCGCGCGAGCAAAATTTGCGCGCCTTTTGCTTTTAGCTTTGATAAATTTTTACTTTTTGCTATAATTTGCCCTAAAATTTTAAATTTTTAAGGATTATACTTGTACCCCAGTAGCGACAACTCGCTTTTAATGCTAGCCTTAGCGGTTTTTTTCATCTTGCTAAACGCATTTTTCGTCCTTTCGGAATTTTCTCTCGTAAAAGTCCGCAAATCCCGTCTTGAAGAGCTCATCAAAGATAAAGTCCCAAATGCCCAACTGGCTTTTGATATGTCAAATAAGCTAGATACCTATCTTTCCGCTACGCAGCTAGGCATTACGCTTAGCTCGCTGGCTCTGGGCTGGATCGGCGAGCCAGCCGTCGCGCGCCTAATCGAGCGCCCGTTGCAAGAGTATTTTAACGTAAGCGATATAGTAGTTCATACCGTAGCTTTCGCGATCGCTTTTACGCTAATTACGTTGCTTCACGTGGTGTTAGGCGAGCTGGTGCCTAAATCCGTCGCCATCGCGAAATCAGAAAATTCCGTGCTTAAAATCGCTCGCCCGCTTCATCTTTTTTGGGTTTTGTTTTTACCGGTGATTAAAACGTTTGATTTCCTAGCCGCCGTCGGGTTAAAGGCGATGGGTATCGCGCCCGCGAAGGAAAACGAGCTGGCGCACTCGGAAGAGGAGATAAAAATCATCGTCGGCGAGAGCCTAAAAGGCGGCGTGCTAGACAGCTTTGAAACCGAGCTGATAAAAAACGCGGTCGATTTTAGCGACACAGTAGCGAAAGAGATAATGACGCCGCGCAAAGATATGGTCTGTATCAATAAACAAAAGAGCTTCGAGGAAAATTTAGCCGTCGTGTTCGAGTCTAAATACACGCGTTATCCTTATATAGACGGCAGCAAAGATACGATTTTGGGTATGATCCATATTCGCGATATTTTGGCGCTGCATTTTGACGAGAGCAAACAGCGAAATTTCGACGAGATAGTGCGAAAATTCGTCATCGTACCGGAAAATTTATCGATTTCTAAAATTCTCGTTATGATGAATAAGCAGCAAATCTCCGCGGCGCTAGTGGTGGACGAATACGGCGGTACGGCGGGGCTTCTTACGATGGAAGATATAATGGAAGAAATTTTGGGCGAATTTAACGATGAACACGACGAAGCTAGCGAGCAGTTTAAGAAGATAAACGACGAAATTTACGAGTTTAACGGGCGGTTTGACATCGAAAGCGTCGAAGAGCTGATGGGTATTAGCTTTAAAGACGAGACCGAGGAGCTTACCATCGGCGGTTACGTGTTTAATCTCATCGGGCGGCTACCGGTCGTAGGAGACCGCGCGGAGGACGAAAACTGCTATTACGAAGTGCGAAAGATGGACGGCGCTAGCATTTTGCGCGTAAAGGTAAGGAAAAAATCGGGCGAGATTAGCGAGACCGGCGAGTAGAGTCTATTCTTCGCCGCATTGCCGCCGGCAAAATGTTTGCCCGCCGCTTTTTCGCGGTCGCTTGTGCGATCTTGATCTTGCTCGATAGAAAATAGGTATTGCAGGTAAAATTTCATCCCATTGGAATTTGAAACCTATCCCCGCGCATTTTATGAAGCGCGTAGCAAGGCGTGCAAAATTTCATTCCGTTGGGATTTGAAACAACCTTTTTGACCGTATTCGTTATTAGCTTTTAGCGAGTAAAATTTCATCCCGTTGGGATTTGAAACACGAAACGGTTGGCCTAAGAGAGAGCTTCTATTTGTAGAATTTTATTTAATATATATTTGAAACGTCGATATTTCCGTGAGGAGCAATAAAACTATCAAGTAAAACTAGTCCCTCCAAAAACTAAAACGATTCGCGGCGCTCATACTTAAAAATGATCGTAAAACGTCATTGATTTTTCGGTACCTAAGGGTGCTATGATAAAAATATCCGCCGAAATTAAATAGCCGGCGCGATAATCGTTACGTATTATCTTAAAATCGCTACCAAATCCCTAAAATTCGGCAAATATAAAATTTAATACGAATGATTTTATTTTGCTTTAAAGCTTTTAATTTATAATGCCCCTAATCTGAATTTTAAGTTACGAACAAGCTTTAAAGGTTAAAAATGTTAATCGATAAATACGGTCGTAAGGTCGATTATTTGCGCATTTCCGTTACGCAGCGCTGCAATTTCCGCTGCCGTTACTGTATGCCGACCACGCCGTTTAGCTGGACGCCGAAAGAAAATTTACTCACGTTTGAAGAGCTGTTTTTATTCGTCAAAGTCGCGATCGACGAGGGCGTAAACAAGATCAGGCTAACCGGCGGCGAGCCTCTGGTTAGGAAGGATTTGGACGTTTTTATAAAAATGATCGCGGATTATAAACCGGACATCGACCTAGCGCTCACCACGAACGGCTACATGTTGCGCCACTACGCGCGCCGTTTGAAGGACGCGGGGCTAAAACGCATAAATATGTCGCTTGACAGCCTAAAAGAAGAACGCGCCGAATTTATCGCGCAAAAAGGCGTGCTACACGAGGTTTTAGCCGGATTTGACGCGGCGATCGAGGCGGGGCTAAAAGTTAAGCTAAACACGGTTGCGCTTCGCGGCGTAAACGACGACGAGCTAATAAATCTGCTAGAATTCGCTCGCGCCGCCGATAGCCAAATCCGCTTCATAGAATATATGGAAAATTCGCACGCCAAACAAGATTTAAAAGGCCTAAAAAGCGACGAAATTTTAGCTATTATCGAGCAGAAATACCGCGTTACGAAGGACGAAAAGCTGCCTAACGCGCCCGCGTCGATTTACAGACTGCAAGACGGCTATAAATTCGGTATCATCGACCCGCACAAACACGATTTTTGCGAGAGTTGCAACCGAATTCGCCTAACCGCCGAGGGTTTTTTGATCCCGTGCTTATATTTCGAGGACGCGATGAGCATCAAAGCGGCCGTTACCAAGGGCGACGTCGCGGAAGCGGCGGAAATTTTGCGCCGAGTACTCGCCAATAAACCCGAAAAAAACAAATGGGAAGTCGGCGCGCTAAACGAGACGTCAAGTAGAGCGTTTTACCAAACGGGCGGCTAAATTTGGGCGCGCTACGGCTAGTAGAGAGCTTTTTAAGCATTCAAGGCGAGGGTAAATTTCAAGGACACGCGGCGATATTTTTAAGATTTGCGGGGTGTAATCTAAACTGCGTGGGATTTGGCGTAAAAACGAAGTCTAAAAAAACAGGCGAAACGCTGATCGGCTGCGATACGGCGCGAGCGGTTTTTACGGGGCATTTTAGCTATGAAATTTTAAGCTCGGAGCAAATTCTAGCGCGCGTAGAGCGGCTTTGCGACGGGCTAAATTTTAGGCCCGTAGTCGTCTTTACCGGCGGCGAACCGCTGCTGTACGCGGAGGATCAAAATTTCGTAAATTTGCTAGAAGACTTAGACGCGCGAAATTTCGAGATACATTTTGAAACCAACGGCACGATCGAGGTAAATTTCGCTAAATTCCCGGTTTATAAAAAATGCAAATTCGCGCTCGGCGTAAAGCTGGCAAACAGCGGCATAAGCGAAGCAAAACGCATAAATCCCGTGGCGCTTGCCGCGATAATTAAAAACGCGGCGGACGGCTTTTATAAATTCGTGTTAAAAGACCCGCGCGAGAGCGATTTGGAACAAATTTTGCAGGTTTTAAAGATCGCGCGCGCCGAAGTTTGGTGTATGCCGATGGGCGCGGACGCGAAGGAGCTTGCGCAAAACGCGCGAAGCGTCGCGGATTTTGCTATAAAACACGGCTTTAACTACTCCGAGCGCATCCACGTGCGGCTTTGGGATAAAAAAGAGGGCGTTTAGATGATAATTAGAAAACTTTTCCGCTTTGAAAATGCGCATATCGTGCGCTTTTGCAGCTCTAAGCGGTGTCGTACGTCTATCCACGGACACAGCTACGTAGCCGAAATTTTGCTGCATTCCAATTTTTTAGACAACGCGGGTATGGTTTACGACTTCGGGTTGATGAAGCGCGGTATAAAAGAGATAATAGATAGCTTCGATCATGCTACGACGATATTTCTAGCGGACGAGGCGGAGTATAAAAACGATCTTAAAAAGCACTCGGCGCGTTGGGTGGAGATTCCCGTAAATCCGTCGGCGGAGCAGTTTTGCAGGCTATTTTTCGTAATAATCGACCGCCTGCTGGACGCTACTAAAATGAGTAACGGCGAGCGCGAATTTGCATTTTTTATAAACCGGGAATTT
>NZ_CAJPMA010000056.1 GCF_905371695.1 uncultured Campylobacter sp.
CGCAAAGACCTTCACCATATCACCCGCAATAACCTGCGTAGTGTCGCTAGCTACGATGCTGCTGTATGCGCTCGTGCAAAAGTCGCTGCTAACTCTATAATCGTCATCGACGAATAAAATTCCCTTCAAATTCGACTCAGCAGCCGCTCTAAACGCCTCGTTTATCTCCTCTTTGCTAGCAGGTCTTTTTAAAACCGCCGTTAGATCAACCATCGAGACGTTTGCGACCGGCACGCGCACGCTTTGTCCGTGCATCTTGCCGTTTAGTTCGGGAAGTACTTTTGCGATCGCTTTTGCGGCTCCGGTGGTCGTAGGCCCGATATTTAGGGCCGCAGCACGCGAGCGGCGGAAGTCTTTGGCCTTCACGTCAACCAAGCTTTGGCCGTTTGTGTAGGCGTGGATCGTGGTCATGAGCCCTTTTACGATGCCGAATTTATCGTTTAGCACCTTTGCGACGGGTGCTAGGCCGTTTGTGGTGCAGCTTGCGTTTGAGACGATCGCTTCGCCTGCGTATTTATCGTCGTTTACGCCGACTACAAACGTCGCCGTGTCGTCTTTTGCCGGAGCGCTCATGACGACTTTTTTGATGCCGCGAGCTAGATAGGGCTCGCACTTTTCAGTGGTTAAAAACTTGCCCGTACACTCTAAAACCACGTCTGCGCCGTAGTCTGCGTAGCTAAGCTCGTTTAGATCTCTTGTTGAAAAAACTCTTATCTTTTTGCCGTTTACTTCTATAAAATCGTCGCTTATCACCTTAACGTCTTGCTTAAATTCGCCGTGCACGCTGTCGTATTTGAGCAGATAGCGCGTCATGTCGCGCGTCGCCGTGTCGTTGATAGCGACAAGCTCAACATCATCTCGCTCTAAAATAATACGAGCAGCGCACCTACCGATACGTCCAAAACCGTTGATCGCGATTTTTACCATTGAGAATTCCTTTGTATGAAGTTGTCAAATTTTACAAAAAAGCGCTTTAAGTCTGCTTTACTCGATCTATTTTTATCGTTTCAACTCAAATTTACGTCATTTTGGATAAGCTTAGGATTTAAAATTTAAGGTTTAAAATATGAATTTGGCGCTTTTCGGCGGTAGTTTCGACCCGCCGCATTTAGGACACGATAGCATCGTAAAAACCGTTCTTGGCGGGCTTGATATCGATAAATTAATCATAATGCCTACGTTTATAAGTCCTTTTAAAAGCGATTTTTCGGCGCCTCCCGCGCTTCGCCTAAAATGGACGCGCGCGCTTTGGCAAGGATTGGAGCGCGCGGAAATTTCGGATTTTGAAATCTCGCAAAACCGCCCCGTCCCAACGATCGAAACGGCACGATATCTAGCCGCGCGGTACGAAATTTCTAAATTCTATCTAATCATCGGCGCCGATCACCTAGCAAGCCTTGATAAATGGCACGAAATTTCGCACCTAAAAGAACTCGTAACCTTCGTCGTAGCCGAGCGTAATCACATAAAAATACCTAGCGAGCTAGCAAAGATCGACATTCACGTGGACGTTAGTTCGTCGCAAATTCGCAGATTGCAAACGCCTAACGAGATACCAGCGGCGATTAGAGACGAAGTGATAAAATTTTACAAAGGATAAAGATGGATTTTCAAAAAAGAATCGGAGAAATCGTCAAAATTTTAGACGAGAAAAAGGCGGAACAAATCGAGGTCTTTGATATGAGAGAGCGCGACTATTTCGTGAAATTCGTAGTTATCGCTACGACGATGGGCGAGCGCCACGCGCTATCGCTAACGGATGATTTAAAACTGGGGCTAAAACCTTTGGGCGAAGAATTTTTAGGCATCGAAAGCTCAGGCGAGTGGGTCGTGTGCGATCTGGGCGATATTTTAATACATCTAATGAGTCCTGAATACCGCGCAAAATATAACATAGAAGAGTTCCTCAATAAAATTAAAGCCTAGCTGGAATCTTACGTAAATTTCTGCCGCGCGTCACTCTTAAATTTTGCCAGTCGGCGGGGGGGGGTTGCGCCTCGTTTTAAGCTCGCTCGACGACGACTCGGTATCCGTTCCTGGACGAGTTCGCTAGACCGCGCGGTTACAAATCGCGCGCGACGCCATACGGTAAGCAAGCATTTGCAAAACTGCTGCGAACCTTCTGTAAGCCTACCGGGCCTAGATATCTATAACCCGCCATTTAAGACGTTGCCTACGCCTAAGCAAAGCTCCGAGCTTTTCTTTTGCCTTATTAAATCGGCGCGCTAATCAAATAGCGCCTTGAAAAAATTACAATCCAGTCTTAAAGCGTGCGAATATGCGTCTATCACGACGCCCGCACACTCGTTTTTTTCGCCGCCAAGCATCGCTGCATAGTCTTTTAGGCGCAAATTTATCGCCTCCTGTTCGCTATCGGCACGCCATTTTATTATCTCGTCGCGGCCTGTAAATGCGGGGAAAAATTTCTCGTTCGTATCCTCGTCCTCTAAAAGCGCGAATTTTATATTTGAGCCCTCTTCCTCATAAAATGCGTTACCGTCAGGTTTTGCTAGCGGTGCGGCGGCTACGATCGGTGCGAAAAATTCCGCCTTTTTTAGGCATGCTATGAGCCTCTTTTCGTTCGCTTCGCTAGGATCTGCTAAAAACGCGTCCATTGCGGATTTTACGTCCATTTTCGCCCTTTAAATTTTATATGGATTTTAAGAGGCCTACCGAGGCGGGCGCATTTGCGCACCCGCTTGCGCCCATTACATTCGTTCTTTTGCTTTGATCCCCAGCAACCCTAACGCCGTGCGCAAGGAGAGCGCGACGACGGCAAAAAGCTTTAACAGAGCGTCCTCTCCATCACTGCCTACGACGCGGTTTTCGTTATAAAATTTATGAAAGCTCGCCGCAAGAGATTTTAGATAATCTGGAATCTTATGAAGTTGTTTCGACGCGTAAGAATCCCGTAAAATTTCCGGCAATTCAAGCGCCTCAAATAGTAAATTTTTAGCCGCATCGTTTAAATTTTCGAGACTAGCCGCCTCTACATCCGTAGAGGTTTTACCGGCTTTGGCGAAAACTTGATTTACCCTGGCGTGAGCGTAATTGATATAGTAAATCGGATTTGAGCTATCCTCGCGTTTCAGCTCATCGACGTCGAATTCCAAACTGCTCGTGTTAGCCTTGCTTACGAAAATAAAGCGCAATGCGTCCGCGCCGATCTCTGCGGCGATGTCGCTCATTAGCACCGCATTGCCGGCGCGTTTGCTCATTTTATACGGCTTGCCGTCTTTTAAGAGACTTACCATCTGCATTAAAATAACTTCCAAGCGACTCTCGTCGTAGCCTAAAAAATGAATCGCCGCTTTTAAACGCGCGATATACCCGTGGTGGTCTGCGCCCCATATATTAACGTAACGGTCGTAATTTTGCCCGAATTTTGCGTCGTGGTAGACGATATCGCCGGCTAAATAGGTAGGACGCCCGTCGTCGCGCACCACGACGCGGTCGTTATCGTCACCCAGCACGGTCGAGGCGATATAAGTTGCGCCGTCTTTTTCGTACATTTGACCCGATCTTTTCAGCTTTTCTATCGTCGCTCCCAGATTGCCGTAAAAGCTCTTTTCGCTAGCCCAATTATCTATTTTTATGTCGATGTCGGCGAGATCTTTTTTGATAATTTCAAGCACGCGGTCTTTACCGAATTGCGCAAGCTCTAAATTTCGCGCCTCATCGTAGAAAATTTCTTTACCGAATTTTTCAAGCGCCTCTCGCGCGATCGTTTCGATGTATTCGCCTCGGTAATATTTTTCAGGATACGAGACCGTCTCGCCAAAAAGGTTTTTGCGCGCCCAAAGGGAGATAGATACGCCTAATAGGTCGATTTGATTACCCGCATCGTTTATATAGTACTCGGTTAAAATTCTATGTCCCAAATACCGACCGATGCGAGCTAGCGTATCGCCAAATACCGCTCCGCGCACGTGTCCGATATGTAAAGGTCCAGTCGGGTTTGCGCTAATATATTCTATAAAACAACTCTCTTTTTCGGCCGAATTTTCAGCGTTTTTAGCTTGCGCGCCCGCAAAATTTATAGGACGACTCGCTTCAAAGCCTGCGAATTTCTCGCCGTTTTTTAACGCGGCCGTGCTAACTGCGTCTAGAAATTTGGCCGTAAGCTTAAAATTTAAATACCCGTTTACCGCACTAACCTCGAAAATTTCGCTTCTTTCAAATTTTGCGGCAAGCTCACTAGCTATCGCTACGGGCGATTTTTTAAGCTCTTTTGCAAGGCTAAAAGTCGGCATCGCGTAGTGCGCCAACGTCTTGTCCTTCGGCCTTTCAAGCGCTGCTTCGCGACCTAAAATTTTAGAAATTTCGGCCTTTACGATCTCTTTCAATACGGGAACCTACGCTTTTTTAGTCTCTTCTATTTTTGCCTCGCCTGCCTCGTCGTCCACTTGTTTTTCTACCTTTTCGGTAGGCTTTTCGTCTTCCATTTCGGCTTTAAAACTCTTTATACCCTTGCCTAGTCCTTTTGCCAGCTCAGGAATTTTCTTTGCGCCAAATAGTAAAACTATAATGACTAAAATAATTAACAATTGCTGAACGCTAATCCCCATCTTTTCTCCTTTGAAATTTTCGCAATATTATCATAATTTCATAAAATTTAACAATCGATCCAGTTCTCTATCGTTTGATGAAGGTCGATTTTCGAGCTTTTTAGACGCATTGAGCGCACAATCGAATTTAACCCCTTATAACTCTTCTCTAAATCGTCGTTAATTAAAAAATAGTCGTATTCTAAAATATGCTCCATCTCGCCGACTGCGTTCATTAGGCGATTTTCGATGTTTTCTCCGCTATCCGTGGCGCGGCTTATTAGGCGCTTTTTAAGCTCATTCTTATTTACGGTCGTAATAAAAACAGACGTGATGTAGCTTTTAAATTTCTCTCGCGCTATGTGAAAGCCCTGTACGTCGATATCGAAAATTACTATTTTACCTGCTTCAAGAGCACTAATTACGGGCTTTAAACTAGTGCCGTAAAAATTTTTATGCACCTGCGCCCACTCTAAAAATTCGTCTTTTTCGATACCTTTTTTAAACTCGGCTTCGCTTATAAAATAGTAATTAACGCCCTCTTTTTCGCCATCCCTCGGCGCTCTGGTGGTGCTCGAAATAGAAAAATAAAGCCCTTTTTCCTCTTTTAAAAGTCGTCCCAAAAGCGTGCTTTTGCCGCTGCCGCTAGGTCCGGAGACGATTAAAATTTGACCCTTCATCAAAGCTATTTTTCCTCAAAACTTATCGTAATTTTAATGTTTAAGCCTTTTAGCGCTTCGCGGATCAAATTAGCGTCAAGCGAGCTAACCACTTGGTCGGCTATCTTTTTGCCGAGCTGCGTTTTCAGCTCGTCGTGCTCGGCGCTAGCGACTTTCGGTTTAGCAGTCGGCAGCCCAAATGCCGCTAGCATCGAGTTCTCGTCTATCTCGCCTATACTTGCCGCATTTGACGGCTCTACTAGATGAGCTTCGTCATTTTGCGTAGCCTCAGGTAAAATTTCAGGCTCGCTTATTTTAGGCTCGACGGCTTTGGACGAAATTTCATCGCTCATTTCCTCTACCGCGCTAGTTGTTTGCGGCTCTATTTCGTCCGAAATTTTATCGTCCGTATCGGCTGTGGTTTCCTCGCTAGCCGCATCGTCAAATTTTATATCGTCGAAATTATCGGCTATTTCTTGCTCTAAATTTTCTCTTTGCGCAGGCTCGTTTGCGCCCGTATCCACGTAAGTAAAGTCGTATTCATTGCCGCTTGTTTGCCCTTCTGCGCCTAAGACTTCGTCTAAATTCTCGTTTACGGCCTTACTTTGCGCTTGCACGTCGGTATCTACGTAGGCAAAATCATATTCGCCGCCTTCGTTTAAAGGCTCTTGAGCCGAAATTTCACTAGTCTCTTCGACTAAATTTTCAGGCCCGCTCTCCTCTAAGCCAGACTCTTGCGCCGCAATCTCGACGGGCTCGTCGAAATCTATATTAAAATCGTCTAAATTTATCTCATCCGCTAAGCTTTTTTCAGTCTCGACTTTAATCGGTACGACGTCATCCTGTGACTCAGGCTCGCTATTTTGCGCCGTCTGCGCCTCGTGTGCGGCTTCGCCCGCGCTAGACTCATCTACCGCAAAATCGTCCAAATCAACCTCGTCGGCGCTTACGTCGCCGATCGCCGCTTCATCGCCTACGTCTTTAAGCGGTATATCCTGCGCCTCCTCTTTTAACTCGCTAGCTTCGTCTACTATAAAGTCGGCAAACTCGTCGTCAAGCGGTTTTAACCCGTAAACGTCGTCGTCCTCGGCGCTAGACGCGCTCGCATCCGCAGGTTCAGGTGTATTTGTAGGCGCGACGGGTTCGTTAATATCTACTTTAAAGTCCGCGAATTCATCGTTGGTAGGCGCTAAATTTTCGTCTTTAAGCGCGATTACTTCATCTTCCTTGTTCGCTTGCTCATCGGCTACGAGATCGCTCGCGTCCAGTTTGAAATCTTCTAAATTTTCGTCGCCCGCCGTTTGCTCCTCGCTAGCCTCGTGCATATTTTCTATCTCGTCTACTAGCGAGCTAAGCTCGTCTATGTCGCTATTTTTAGGCTCGGCCGGCTCGACTTTTGGCTCTTCTTTTTCCTCTAAAATTTCGTCCGTCTTTTCGTCTGCCGTATCCAAATCGTCGAATTTAAAATCGCTCAGATCAAAGTCGTCGCCGTCCTCGATCGTCTCGAATTTCTCGTCGCCTTTTTCCTCACCCGCCTCGCTAATCGCTAAATTTTCAACCTCTTGCGCCGCTTCTAATTCAGGAGTTTCCTCGGGTTCGTCGATAGCCGCAGGCTCGGCGCCCTTTTCTAACTCGTCTTCTAGCTCGCCGTCAATGCTCGGTAACTCAAAATTTTCAAATTCGCTAATGTCTACCGTTTTGTCGCTATCCTCGAAATCGGCAAATCCGCTTTCTTCGCTAGGCGCGCTCGCGTCTTGCGGGGCGATTTTTTGAATCTCTTCTATGAACTCCGTCGGTAAAAACGGCTTTTCAAGTACCGCGTCGGCAAATTCCGGCTTTTCTTTGCCGCGCGGAACGAGCGCCATGATCACGGGCGCGTAGGCTTTTAAATCAACGCCGTCGCTACCGACTTCGCTATCGATTACGATGTAATCAAAATTTCCATCCAGCTTCCCGGCCTCGTCGATCTCGATATAATCGGCGCCGAGTTTATTTAAGCTAAGCGTAATTAGGCGCGAGACGGTGGGATTTTTATTTATCAGTGCGACGTTCATTTATATCTCCTTTAAATAGGGGTCTATTCTATTATAAATTTACTTAAATTTTAAAAAAATAGGCTCGGCAAATCGTTAATAATTTGCAGGCTAAGATCGCTAAAAATTTTCATCATTCCGGCAAGTATCGCAATTAGAACCGCAAAACCGATGACGATTTTTATCGGATAGCCTACGACTAGCAAGTTAAATTGCGGCATCGTCTTCATCAGCATCCCAAATATCGCATCCGATAACAGCGAGAGCGCAATAATAGGAAAGCACAAAATAAAGCCGAACATAAAAAGATTCGCAAACGTTTTTAGCGCGTAAGTCAGCACGCCGGCCTTCGGGTAAAACTCGCCCAGCGGAATGTATTCCAGTGACGAAGCGTAAAAATTTATCAACAAGTGATGCCCGTCGAATATCAAAAACGTAAGCAACGCCATCATATTTATAACGTTTGATATTACGGGTGAGCTCGTGCCGGTCTGCGGATCTAGCACCGTCGCCATCGAAAAGCCCATCACCATCGAGATCTGCTCGCCGGCCATTTGCAGCGCGGCAAATACGATAGTAAGCAGCAATCCGGCGCAAAGTCCTAGCATTAGCTCGCTTAAAATTTCGACGACTAAGAAATTTATCTCGTGCTCGCCGACGCGCGCCATAGGAAATAAAATCAAGCAGATCGTAAAAATAAAAATACTTCTTGCGACGACGGGAATTTGCATATGCGAGTAAAACGGGAAAAACGCCATTAGTCCGCTGATACGCGCGAAAAGTAGCATAAAAGCGATAGTTTTATCGGCGCCGAAAAACTGAACTAGCTCCATTTTCGCTCTTTATAAATTTTCGTTCGTTTAGTCGAATTTAAGCCTGGCGTCAAAATTCCTCCGCCTTGTCGCAGGCGGCTTTTATTTTCATTGCGCCGACGGGTAAAATTTGTCCCCTCGCCCGCTCTTTGCCGTATTCGCAAGCTTTTTTATAGTAGTCGGCAGACGTCTGTTTATCTTTTTCTTCGTAAAATTTTGCCATAAATTCGCAAGATAGCCAAGCGCCGAATTTATATCCTTTCTCGCGGTAAAAGATCGTTTTTTGTCCGTCTTTTTCTTTTTCGTAAATTTGAGCTAATGCCTCGCAGGCCTCGCCGAATTCCCCCTCGCAAGATAGCTCGTAAAATTTCATAGCCGTTTTAACGTCGCTTTTTACGCCGTATCCTTCCTCGTGCATTGCGCCTAGGTTAAAGCAGGCATTGTAAAGCCCGCCGTCGCAAGCCTTTTTAAAAAATTTTAAAGCCTTCGAGTAATCTTTTTCCGCTCCTTCGCCGTAAAAATACGCCTCCGCCGCAAGATCGCAAGGAACGATGGATTCGCCTTTTTCGCACTTATCTTCCAATCCTTTTACGTCACTTGAATACGCAAAAGAAACGACGAGTAAAAAAACTAAAACCAATTTTTTCATTCCATCTCCTTAATCCGCACGGCGCGGTGCTAAGAAATTTTTAAAAGCTCTTTATTTTCTAATTTGTATATATCGTCGCATTTTGCGGCTAGATCGTTATCGTGAGTTACTAAAACCAAGGCGGCTTTATTTTGCTTTACGTAGCTAAAAAGCGTCTGCATTACGTCGTTTGCGGTTTGTTTGTCTAAATTTCCAGTCGGCTCGTCGGCGAAGATCACGCGCGGCTTTTTAGTAAGCACGCGAGCGATACTGACGCGCTGTTGCTGCCCGCCGCTAAGCTCTCCGACTTTATTTTGCAAGACGTGCGAAATTTTAAGTGCTTCAAGATAAGCCGCGTCGATAGGCTCGTTTGAAAGAATGCTCGCAAGCTCTATGTTTTCAAGTGCAGAGAATCCTTTAAAAAGATAATGCGACTGGAAAATTATGCCGAAATCAAAGCGGCGAATTTTGATTAGCTCATTTTGAGAAAGCTCATAAAGCGATTTTTGTTTATAGATTACTTCACCGCTATCGGGCTTTAAAAGCGTAGATAAAATGTGAAGCAAGGTGCTTTTACCGCACCCGCTCACGCCTAGTATCGCGGTGCTTTCGCCCGCATTTAATGCTAAATTTACATTTTCAAAGAGCGCGTAATCATACGCAAAACCGAGATTTGCGCCCTTTAAAATTTCCATTTTAGCCGATTTGAGCGGCGACTTCGGCGGCAAAGTCGTCGACTTTTTTCTCTAATCCGTCACCGAGCTCGAAGCGAACGTATTTTACAATTTCGATCTTACCGCCTAGCTCTTTGCTTTTTTCGTCTATTACCTGCTCTACGGTTTTTTTATCGTCCATTACATAGAACTGCCCTAAAAGCGTAAGGCGCTGGTCTAGCACGGTGTTATCCGCATAGAATCGCTCGATTTTACCAGGGATAATTTTGTCCCAAATCTTCTCCGGTTTACCTTCCGCTTTTAACTCGGCTTTTATCGCCTCGGTAGCTTTTGCTAGCTCGCTCTCGCCGATTTGGCAGCGGCTCGCATATTCAGGGATGTGATGTAGCGGTTTGCCAAGGCGTTTAAATTCTTCGTTCTCTTTTTCTAGCTCGGCGCGAAGAGCGATAAATTCTTTTTGTACGAATTCTTTATCGAGCTCTTTATAACTAATAACTTCCGGCTTCATCGCGGCTGCATGCATACAAAGATTTCTAACGAAATCCTGCGCTTTTTTAGCTACTTCTTCGCTCTCGCAAGTAGCGCCGATTAACACGCCTACGCGTCCGTTTGAATGCACGTAGCCGTTTACTACGCCTTTTGTACCCGCGCTTATCGTTTCAAAGCGGCGGACAACTAGGTTTTCGCCGATGGTAGCGATTTGGCTTTTTAGATATTCTTCGAATTTTACGCCGTTAATTACGCTTGCGCTTAACTCCTCTACGCTAGTTAAACCGCTTGATTGGATATGCGCAGTCGTATTTTTAGTAAGCGCTTGAAACTGCGGATTACGAGCTACAAAGTCGGTTTCAGAGTTAATTTCGGAGATCGTAGCTTTCTTGCACTCGCCGCAAACTTCGACGGTTACTAGCCCTTCGCTAGCTAGGCGGTCGGCTTTTTTAGCCGCCTGACCGAGCCCTTTTTCGCGCAAAATTTCTACGGCTTTATTCATATCGCCGTTAGCTTCATTTAGCGCCTTTTTGCAATCCATCATACCCGCTCCGGTACTTTCGCGGAGCTCTTTTACCATTTGCGCGGTGATTTCCATTATTCTTCGTCCTCGCCGCTAAAATCTTCTTCGCTCATAGCTTCGGCTACGACTTCGTCCTTTTCGGCCTGACTTACCTCCTCGCGAGGCGCGGCGTCAGCGTCTTGTTCTAGTAGCGATTTGCCTTCATTGATAGCTTCTGCCATCTCTTGGCAGAAAAGCTGAACCGAGCGGATCGCGTCGTCGTTGCCTGGAATCGGGAAATCTACGACATCGGGATCGCAGTTCGTATCTATGGGCGCAACTACCGGCATTTTTAGGCGGTTCGCTTCGGCGACGGCGATCTTTTCTTTGACCGTATCGACGACGAATACCATATCCGGTAAATTTTTCATATTTCTGATACCGCCCAAAGTCGCGATTAGCTTCTCTTTTTTGCGGCGAAGCATTAGAGCTTCTTTTTTAGTTAGTAAATTTATAGAGCCGTCTTCTTCCATAGTTTCGATTACTTCAAGCTTGCGAATTGATTGACGGATAGTGCCGAAGTTGGTCATCATGCCACCTAGCCAGCGATGATTTACGTAAGGCATGCCGCATTTTTCGGCGTATTCTTTAATAGCTTCTACCGCTTGCTTTTTAG
>NZ_CAJPMA010000057.1 GCF_905371695.1 uncultured Campylobacter sp.
CGGGCGGCCACCAGTTCATCGAGCGCCTGGCGGGCCAGGGGCAGCAACGGCAGCGGCAAATCCACGCTTTTGCGCGTCGTTTCGTTTTTGCAGAGCCCGAGTCGCGGAGAGGTAGAAATTTGGGGATGCGCAAAGCCGAATTTAGAAATTTTACGCCGAATTTCTATCCTTTTTCCAGAACCCGCGCTTTTAAAAAGAAGCGTGCGCGAAAATTTTAGATTCGCGCTAAAAAGCCGCGGCCTTGAAAGAGAGTTTAATTCCCGCGTAGGCGAGGCATTAGAGCTAACGGGGCTTGATGAAAGCTTTTTAAGTAAACGCCATTTCGAGTTAAGCTCGGGCCAGACTCAGCGCACGGCGTTCGCGCTGGTTTTGGCGCTTCGCTCGCGGCTTTATTTGCTAGACGAGCCGACTAATAGCGTAGATTTGGCTACTTCAAAGCTATTCGGCAAGGCGGTCGAGTTTATGCGGGATCAATATAAAAGCGGCTTTATAATCGCTAGCCACGACGAGAAATGGCTAAGCGCGGTCGCGCAAGAAAGCGTATTCTTGCACCGAGGGCGCATTAGCGAATTCGAGCTAAAAAACGTCTTTAACGTCCAAAACAAAGCGCTAAAATTTAGCGAAAATTTAACGCTCGCCTTACCCGAAAATTTGGCCTCGGCTAGTAAAATCGCGATTAATCCAAGCGGTGTGAAAATTTCGCTTACGCCCTTTGACGGCTGTTTGGAGGGCGTTTTGCACTCGGTCTCGCTCGCTTACGAAGGGCAAATTTTAATCAAAATAAAAATCGGAGATTTTTTAATAAAATGCGTGCGAAATTTGGACGAAAAACAAAAATTTTGCACGGGCGGGCGAGCGTTTTTCGAAATTCCTCCTAGCGCGCTTTTAAGCCTAGAATAGTAAATTTTAATGTAAAATGCACGAAAAATTTTTAAGGATGAATAATGATACAAACTTGTCTTTTTCCAGCCGCGGGCTACGGCACGAGATTTTTACCCGCCACGAAAAGCCTTCCTAAGGAGATGCTGCCGATACTAACCAAACCGCTGGTGCACTACGGCGTGGACGAGGCGCTGGAAGCGGGTATGGATAATATGGCGTTCGTCACCGGTCGGGGCAAGCGCGCGCTGGAAGATTATTTCGACATTAGCTACGAATTAGAGCATCAAATCGCCGGCACTTCAAAAGAGCCGCTGCTAGATGAAATTCGCTCGCTGATGAGTCGCTGCTCATTTTCTTTTACGCGACAAAACGAGATGAAAGGGCTTGGACACGCGATCTATACGGGTAGGGCGCTAGTGCGCGACGAGGCTTTCGGCGTGGTTTTAGCCGACGACTTGTGTATAAACGAAGGTGGCGAAGGCGTGCTGGCGCAGATGATGAAAATTTACGAGAGATACCGCTGTTCGGTCGTGGCGGTGATGGAGGTGCCGCGCGAGCAGACCAAAAGCTACGGCGTGGTAAGCGGCCGCGAGATCGAGGACGGATTAATAATGATAAGCGACATGGTGGAAAAGCCCGATCCTGCCGACGCTCCGTCAAATTTAGCCGTTATCGGCAGATATATTTTAACGCCCGATATTTTTAATATTTTAGAGCGCACGGCGCCCGGCAAAAACGGCGAAATCCAAATCACCGACGCGCTAAAAACGCAAGCGCGCGAAGGTATGGCGATAGCCTATAAATTTAAAGGTAGGCGTTTTGACTGCGGCAGCGTAGAGGGGTTTGTGGAAGCTACTAATTATTTTTACGAGCGCGAATATGGTAAAAACTAGCTTTAAATTTAACCTAGCGCCGGACGAGCTTATCGACGCCTACGCGCGCCGCATGAACGACGAGATAGAAGGCGGCGAAGTAGGATATTATCATCTACCCGAGCTCGGTTTTAGCGCGCTTAGCGAGATAGAGCGCTACGAAAAGGATCTTACGTGGATCAAAAACGTCGTATTAGTAGGCATCGGCGGTAGCTCGCTCGGCGTAAAGGCGATAAAATCAATGCTGGGCGAGCCTAGTAAACGCGAGCTTTATTTTTTAGACAATCTCGATCCGCAAAGCTTTTTGCGCGTGGCTAGCAGTATAAATTTTAATGAAACGCTGTTTATTATCAGCTCGAAATCGGGCTCCACGATCGAGACGATCACGATTTTTAAGTGCCTGATAGATCTGTTTAAGCCTAAAAATTTAAGCGAAAATTTTCTAATCATCACCGATCCCGCGACGAATTTAGAAAATTTCGCCCGCGAAAACGGGATAAAATTTTTTAATATGCCTTCAAACGTGGGCGGGCGATTTAGCGTGTTAAGCGCAATAGGGCTCGTTCCGTTAGCTCTTTGCGGATACGACGCACGCGCGCTTTTAGAGGGCGCGGCGGAGTGCAAAAGCAGGTACGTCTCGCAAAACGACCGCTCGCTTATAGCAAAAGCCTATCACTACGCCACTCACCGCCACGCGGCCATAAACGTCGTATTTAGCTATTCAGACGCGCTTAGCGCGTTTAACGACTGGTACGTGCAGCTATGGGCCGAGAGCCTAGGCAAGAAGCGCGGCTACAAGCGCGTGGGTCTTACGCCGGTAGGCCTCATCGGCTCGCGCGATCAGCACAGCTTTTTGCAGCTAATCATGGACGGCGTCAAGGATAAAAGCGTAACTTTTATTAAGGTGAAAGATCATGGCGGTCGCAGCAAAACGGACGGAAATTTTAATCTCGCTAGCAAAAACGTCGCCGCCGAAGCAGACGTAAAAATCCCGAATTTTAGCCTAAGCGGGCTTGAGGGGTGCGATTACGTCGCGGGCCTTGATATGGGCGAGCTTTTAAATTTGCAAGCCGACGCCACCGCCCGGGCGCTGACGCAAGAGGGCGTGAGCGTCGATATTATTGAGCTGGACACACTTGACGAGCGGCATGCGGGTTGGTTGATTTTTTATTACGAGCTACTAACTTCGGCTGCAGGGATAATGCTCGGCATTAATACCTACGACCAGCCCGGCGTCGAGATAGGCAAGCGCATACTCCGCACAATGCTGCTTAAATAAACGGCAAAGCGCGGCGTATGCGCGCTTTTGTCGACTTTTAAAAGGATACATATGTTTATCTCAGACGCCAAAATAGACGAGCTAATCGCTAGCGACGGAGCGTATTTAGACCTTACGACCGAGCTTTTAAGAGGCTGCGCGGATTTAGACGCGCCGGCTAGGCTTACCATAAAAACTAGGGAAAATTTGGTTTTTAGCGGCGGGCAAATCGTAGCTAAAATAGCGGCGAAATTCGGCTGCGCCGCGCAAAATTTACCGCCCGAAGGGACGAAATTTAATGGGGGAGAGGAGATTTTTAGCGCGCGGGGAAGCTTTGAAAATCTACATAAAATTTGGAAAATTTGTCAAATTTCGCTCGAATATTCCTGCAAAATTTCAACCTACGCGCACGAGATGCTAGCCCTAATGCGCGCGCAAAATCCGCGCTGCGCGCTCGGGGCTACGCGTAAGAGCTTTCCCTTTGCCAAAGAGCTTTGCGTAAACGCGCTAATCGCGGGCGGCGGGACGATGCACCGACTAGGGCTACACGATAGCGTCTTATTTTTCGATAATCACGTCCGCGCGTTTGCGAATTTTAGAGAATTTTGCGAAAATATCGCGCTTTTTAAGACTCGCGCGCCTGAGCGAAAGATAATGGTCGAGGTTGCTAGCGAGCGCGAATTTAGCGAACTCTTGGCGTATGCGCCCGACGCCGTAATGTGCGATAAAATGAGCTCGGACGAGGTAGCTCGCTGCGTAAAAATACGCGATAAAGTCGCGCCTGGCGTTACGCTGTGCGCCGCGGGCGGGATAAACAAATCAAACTGCGCGGATTATGCGGCCGCAGGCGCGGACTGCTTGGTAACGTCGGCGGTTTGGACGCAGGGGACATGCGATTTAAGCGGAAAGATAGAATTTATATAAATTTTTAAATTTAGATTTAAATTTTAGCGGTAAGCGGCTATTTTATCAATAAATAAGATTATATTTCGTAGAATTCTCCAAATTTTAAAGTAAAGGATTTTCATGAAAAAAATCGCTCTTTTCCTAATGCTCGTAGTATTTTCGGCATTCGGCGCGGACGAGCTAATCATCGCGGCTGGCGGCGGATATAAAAAGCCCGTATCGGCTATAATCGAAAATTTAAAAAAGGACGGTATTGACGCGGCCGGCGCATTTGCGAATTTAGGACAGCTCGTAATCCAAGCGCGAGAAAATAAAATCTCGCTTATCGTAGGCGACGAGGCGTTTTTAACTAAGAGCGAGCTAAAAATCGCAAAATTCGAGCGCCTAGGAAGCGGCGAATTAGTTTTGGTAACGCCTAAAAATATTAAGATTAAAGACGCGAACGAAATCGCAAAATTCGATAAAATCGCTATGCCAGATCCCAAAAAAGCCATTTACGGCATAAGGACGGAAGAATTTTTAAAAAAAGCGAAATTAGAAGCGCTGAAAGATAAAATTTTACCCGTTGCCGGCGTGCCGCAAGTCGTAGCGTACGTGCTAAACGGCGAGGTACAAGCGGGTTTTATTAATTCAACCGAAGCGCTTGCTAGAAAAGACGAATTCGGCTCGGTAATTTACATAGACCAAAATCTTTATAGTCCCGTATTTATCGGTATCGCGAAGCTAAATTCGTGCGCCGACGAAGCGCTTTGCGAAAAAGTGATAAGCGAATTTAAATCCGAAAAATCAAAAGAAATTTTGGCTAAATTCGGGCTTAAATGAGCGAGCTTTCGTGGCTAATTAATCCGCTTATTTTAAGCGCGAAAACTCTATTTTGCAGCTTTTTGCTGCTAATTACCGTAGGGCTGTGGATCGCCTATTTTTTAGCGTTTAGCCGCAGCCCGCTCAAAAAAATCGTCGAAATTTTAGCGCTTTTTCCGCTTGTTTTCCCGCCGATAGCGACGGGATTTTTGCTACTTTATATTTTAGGTAAAAACGGACTTATCGGCGGGGCGCTAAATTTAGACGTGGTTTTTAATTTCTCTTCGTTGGTGATCGCCGCGTTTTTAGTCGGTCTGCCGTTATTCGTAAAGCCCGTAAGCGCAAGCTTTAAGACGTTTCCTTGTAGTCAAATAGAAGCGGCGCAGAGCCTAGGTAAGAATAAATTTGAAATTTTCATCTTCGTAATCTTGCCTAGTTCGTTTAAAATTTTAGCTTCCGCGCTGATTTTGGCTCTTTCGCGCGGGCTGGGCGAAGTAGGAATAACGCTAATGCTAGGCGGAAATATCGCTGGGCGCACCGATACGCTAGGGCTTGCCGTGTATAACGCGGTTTACGACGGCGAAAATTCGCGAGCTCTTGTTTTAAGCGCCGTGCTTGCGGCGACGAGCTTAGCGCTATTTTTTGCGATCGGGACGCTGGAAAGGCGCGGGAAATAGCGTTTTGCTAGCCTTTTAGCGGACGAGAGGCTTTTATAGATATGCTTTGATATGCTTCCGTTTATATCTTTAATTCATAAAATTCGCCGAATTTCGCTTCTGGCCAAGTCATTAAATTTTAAATTTCTTAAAACGGCTTGAAACGCTTAGACTACCGACTTACGCGGACGTTTGACAAAAAATCTAAAAAGTGATTTAATCCGAAGTAAATTTTTTACAAAGGATATTACAATGAAAAAATTTTTAATACTTACTTTTTTGGTTTATTCGGCGTTTGGCGGCAACTGTTGGGAAGGAGACTGTTCATATTGGAATAGATATCAGGTAAGAGTCAACACGCCGTATCCTCATTTTGAGGATTGCGATGAGATGCGACCTGAGGATTTGGCAATAGGTAGGAATGAGTATACGTATACGTTTAGTGGCGGTATTTCTTGGTGGGATCATAGTCATGGCGGCAAAAGACTACCGATACAAATAGCTAATGAACCATTTAAAGTACATCTGCTAAGTATATTTAACTACAAGCTTAGAGGCGGCATGTGGATTGAACAGCAAAGTTACACACGGTATGAGATGAAAGCGCAAGTAACAAAGGTGCAGGTAGTAAAGGCAAGAAATAAGGCTGAATGCTTAAGCGCTAGCGGTAGTAATGTAATAAATGATAACGTAGCTACTAGTGTATTAAACGGGTTCGGTCCTGATTTCGCATGGACGTCGTATCCGCTGGCTACATATGATGTAAATATTCCTGGCGCGTATGATAGCTTGATGTTCCGTATAGTTTATATTAAGAACGGAGTTCAAAACTATAACTGTAATTCAGATACTTTCGCTGTGCGACCGAAAGCGTACGTACTTTATAATTTTGCTCCTGAATCAGGTGGAGAGCCTACCAGAGATGCCGATGGCAATATAGTCCCGGTAGGCATAATAGCTTCGGCTAAACATCCTTATGAGACGGGCGTAGATCTGGGCTCGTCTGCAACCTATACCAAGAATGTTCCGATAAGAGCAGGCGTGCTAAAACTAAAAGCCGGAAAAGAATATCCAAATATCGGATTGGTAGCAATAGACTATAAAAATAATATCATATCTAACTATAATGGAAAAGTGCAAGGCGTAAAAATGAGTACTAGGTTTAATGAAGAACCAGGCTCGGATCAAATTCAAAATTACTCCTATCTTTATGATTACGATAAACTCGACTACGAAGATGAGTTGATGAAAGATTATATTAAGGATCGAACCGGCACCGGAGGTTATACTTTTAGAGTCGGCTCTTCTGAGGGTCGTGAGAATTACCTATTTGGAAATTATTTAATGAGCCAAAAAGACTGCGCTATTAATGGAGCATTTCAATACGGCAATAACTATCAAATCGTTACCGAATACGCGGATCGTTCTTGGCATTCTTGGATGGGTACTATGCATATGACGCAACCGGATCAAAGTAATCCGCCGTTAATGCAAGCGGATGACCTAACTTTAAAATTTAAAGATGTAAATTTCGTAAACGGAAAGGCGAGGCACATAAAGGTAATAAATAAAGACGGTTCTGAGAGCCCTTTTAAATTTAATAACGTTGGACTTGCTAGGATGCGCGGTAAGCAAGCATTATCCGAATTTGAAGTAGATTTTTACGGTACGTCTAATACGAGTACAGGGGAGTATTTCAAGTATCAAAGGACGGAATGTATGCCGTTTAATATACCGGACAGATACCTTGCCAAAGATGGTTCTAATAATTTTAAATACGTCTATACTGGTAGCGAAAGCGCCGGTCTCACTAGCATTGGAGGATGGGGAATGGCGTTGCCGTTTAAGCGCTGCTATACGACTGTACAAAGTAACGAAATTTACTTCGTACCCGATCATTTTAAAATTTCAAATTTTAAAATAAAAAATTTCGGAGACGAGACGCTTTATTTAAACGAAACCGATAGCGGTGGAACTACTAGAAAAGTAGCTAAAAATTTTGACCTATCGCGCAACGATATGACTTATCTAAGAAGCGTAGGCGAATTAGATAGAAGTAAACCCGCCGACATGTACGCTACGGCTAGCTTTGACGTAGAGGTAGCCGACGAGCAGGGTAATCCGTTGGTAGGCTATCTAAAAAACTGCTATGCTAGGGATATTAACTTTAAGCTAAATTTCATAGGCGCGCCGGACAAAAACAATCCCGCCGTTAGAGGCGTGCCGGGCCTTACCGACGTGAACGGCAATCAAATGACGCTAGCGCAAGCGCAGCAAGCCATAGGGTATTTTAACGATCAGGCGGAGAACGAGTTTATACCTGCAAGCGGAGGTCGATTTATGTTAAATCCGGCATATAAAAGTCAAACTACTACGAAGGTAGAAAAAGACGCTCACGGCAATCCATACAAGAAATACGAAGGGCTTTTTACCATAAAAGCCGATAGCTGGCAGTTCTATCCGGAATCTACCGACCCTGTTACGCACGTAACTACTCCGGCGCATACGAAAGCTCACGTCGTAGTTAGGCTAAATTTCGATAGAGACGTGGCAAAACCGATAAATCCTTTTAAAATAACTAGCGATATGTTTGATGTGACGGATATAGTAGATACTATCTACGGTACGACGCTAAACGGCGTGGCCGGGCAAAACCCTACAAATACGTACGGGGTTCCTAGTAAAGATGCTTCCGGTAATCCTAACCCAGATATAACGGGCGCGTCGTTTTATTACGGAATGACCTATTCGAGAGATTATAACGTCAAGTCCTCCGATAGCGTCGATGCGAATATAAATTTCGCCGTTTATTGCGGCTGGGTAGGCGGCAGTATGTGCGATAAAAGCTTTATAGGTGCGCCTGGACATACGTACGAGCAAGCAAAGACTTTGAGCGGAATGCTTCAAGGCTGGTATATAAACGCGAAACACGATCAAACGAAGCCTACGTCCGAGATAAATTTTGGCTGCGTAGGACGAAATAACGCTAGCGGAGATTACAGATGCTTAAATTCCTCCGAATACGAAATGCTAATACCTAACAAGGCGAGTGGCGGCGCGGATCTAAAATTTAAGACGACGACCCCCGGCGTAAGGGATCCGTATCTAGATATACTAAACGTCCAAAGAGACGAGGCGGGAGTCGTCACTATACCGCTACCTACTAACCCTTGGCTGGTATACGCCTCGAATTTTGTCGCTCCGGCGGGACTAAGCGGAACCGCGCTAGCGGCCGCCATGCCTACGTCAAATAGCTTTAAAGTGAAATTTTACGGCGAAGGCTTCTGGGCGGGAAAGGCTCTTAAAAACGATAACGGCGGAGACGATACGACGGGCGTTTATATAGCGCCGGGAAATCTTTTAAGAGGTCAAAAATATAAAAAGATAGAGTGGTAAAACGCCCTTAAATTTCTACCGAAACGACGGATAAATATCGTTTCGGTAGCCTACTAAATTTCTGCATACGTAAAAAAATCGAATTTTAATCAACTTTTAGGCATAATCTCGCTTTAAAATTTAATTAAGGAAATTATATGCTAGAAGTTAAAAATTTAACCCAACGTTTCGCAAGCAGCTTACTTTTTGAAGACGTAAATTTAACCTTAAAGCGCCACAACCGCTACGGGCTAATCGGCGCGAACGGCGCGGGCAAATCGACGTTTCTTAAAATTTTAAGCGGACAGATCGAAGCTAGCAGCGGAGAGATCGTAATAGAAAACGGACTTCGCGTCGGCGTGCTCGGGCAAGATCAGTTCGCGTTTGAAAATTTTACGCTAAAAGACGCCGTGCTTTACGGCAACAAACGCCTTTACGACGCGGTGAAAGAAAAAGAAAAGCTTTATATGAGCGAGGAATTTACCGACGCCGTAAACGACCGCCTAAGCGAGCTGGAAGTAATTAGCGCCGAGGAGGATCCGACCTATGAATACGAAACGCGCATCGAGAAAATTTTAAGCTCGCTCGGGTTTGAAAATTTCGACGCGCAAATGAGCGAGATAGAAAGCTCGGAGAAGGTTAAAATTTTACTCGCTCAGGTGCTGTTTCCAAAACCCGATATTTTATTTCTCGACGAGCCTACGAATAACCTAGACATCGACGCGATCGCGTGGCTAGAAAACGAGCTAAATCGCCACGAGGGCACGATGGTAGTCATCAGCCACGACCGCCACTTTCTAAACCGCGTTTGCACGCATATTTTGGACGTGGATTTTAAAAAAATTCGCGAATTTAGCGGTAATTACGACGACTGGTATATGGCGGCCAATCTCATCGCCAAACAGCACGAAATGGAGCGCGACAAAAAGCTAAAAGAAAAAGAGGAGCTTGAAAAATTTATCGCGCGCTTTTCCGCAAACGCAAGTAAGGCGCGCCAAGCCACGTCTCGCGCCAAACAGCTCGAAAAGCTCGATATCGCCGAGATCGCCGTCTCGTCTAGGCGCGATCCTAGTATATTATTTCGCGCTAACCGCGAGATAGGCAACGAGCTAATCGAGCTAAAAAACGTAGATAAAAAATTCGGCGAAAACGTAATCTTTAAAAACCTAAATTTCAAGCTAGAAAAGGGCGACAAACTCGCTATTATCGGTCATAACGGCGTGGGCAAAAGCACGCTTTGCAAGATTATCGCGGGCGAGCTAAAACCCGATGCGGGCTCCGTACACGTGGGTGCCACCATCGAAATGGGCTACTTCGCACAAGATACCGTTAATGCCGTAGCGGGTGATCTAAAACTATACGAATACCTCCAAGACGCCAAAAATAAAGACATCGACGAGATCCGAAAGTGCCTTGGGCGTATGCTATTTAGCGGCGCGGATCAAGAAAAAGCCGTCGGCTCGCTAAGCGGGGGCGAGAAGCACCGCGTCCGACTGGCTCAGCTTATGCTGCACCGCCCGAATTTACTCGTAATGGACGAGCCTAATAACCATTTAGACCTTGAAGCCATCATCGCGCTAGGAGAGGCGTTTTATAATTTTAGCGGTTCGGTTATTTGCGTTAGCCACGACCGAGAGCTTATAGACGCGTTTGCTAATAGAATTTTGCATCTAAAAGGAAACGGCGAAGTAGTAGACTTTAAAGGCAGCTACGAAGAGTACCGCGCGGCGCAGGGTTTGGAGTAAAATTTGGATGAAATTTTAGGATTTTTACGCCGGCTTATAGTCGGCGTTTTTAATATTTTTAGCAAAATTTTCGATGCGCTGGATTTGCTAAGCTACGTAAAAGACGTAAATCGGAAATATTTTTATGCCTTGTTTTTAATTTTAACGGCGTTGTTTATTTTTTATTTAGTTGCCCGAAAAGCGGGCGGCTAAACGGTTAAAATTTGGATCTAACCTTAAAAAACTTTTTTATATACGCTGTTTTTACGGGTTTTCTTGTGACAAAATCGTAACAAAATTATCTATTACTCGGTTAAAACCTCATTTTTATAACACTATCCTTAAAATTTATTATTAATTTTTAGCAAAAATAC
>NZ_CAJPMA010000058.1 GCF_905371695.1 uncultured Campylobacter sp.
TTTGAGCGTATCCACGCCCACGCTTTTTATCTTAAAAATTTTCTCCTCGGCTATCAAACCGCGACTCAAAAAATACGCCGGATCTGCCTCGTTGACAAACACGCAGCCGTCGCTCATTTTTAGCGCTTTTTTATAAAGCGTCTCGATCGCGGCGCGCACCAGACGGGTTTTTAGGTCGTTATCGATATAAAAGCTACCCAGCCCCTCGACTAAATTTATCACGCACTTTATGCCGGCTTTTTTAGCCGCAAAGGTGCCAAACACGTTTGATTTATGCGCCGAGGTTTGCAGTAGGTCTAAATTTAGCCCGCGCAAAATCTCGGCCAGCTTTTTTGAGTTTTCAAGCACGGTTAGAGGATTTAGGCTCGCGCGGTCAAGCTCGTATGTCACGCAGTTAAACTCGCTTTTTAGCCTATCCGTGTAGTCGCCCTTTGGAGCGATAGCGAAAACCTCGTGCCCGAGCCGCTTTAACTCGCGCATTATCGGCGCGCGGAAAAAGTAGATGCTCATATCGGCGTGAGAGAGAAAGCCTATCCTAGCCATTTTGCGTCCTTTTTAAAATTTTACCCGCAAAGCCGCGAGCGAATTTTAACTTTAAATTTTTCATCTTTTTAGCCTATAAATTTTGGCTTCGTTTTCCAAGATCACGGGCTCAAACAGTTCGCTATCGAAACGCTCGAACATAAAAAGCTGCACGAACGCCGAATTTAGCGTATCTTCGTCGAGGATTACCATCTTGCCGTATTGCCTTAATAAAATCGCGTAAAACTGCGAATTCGCATCGTTTTTATACTCGTCTATTTTAAGCGCGCCCGGCTCGCCTGATACGTCGTAGAAGGTATTTAAAGCAAATTTCGAGCCGCCGTAAAATAGATTTTTTAAATCGCCGCTCACGCTAAATCCAGATCCCGCTACGATCCTACCGCCGCTATTTGAGATTTTGTTCGAGGCGTAAAACAATCCGCCTTTAAGCTCGGCGCCGTCTTTTAAATTTAGGCGCGAGAATTGTAGTACGGTCGGGAAAATATTTATCATCCTATACGGCAGATAGTAGTAAATTTCGCGCGTTTTTCGCGGCAAAGCGAAGTCCTTGCTTCCTAGCGACGCTAAAAACTCGTCGATGTCGCCCGCGCCCGTATCGGCTACAATTTTAGGCAAAATTTCGCCGAATTTCTCGTTAAAATTTCGCTCGGTATATTCGACGTCTAGGCGCGCCATATTCGCGGAGCGCGTTTGATTTTCGCCCAGAGCGAAGCTTACGGCGTAGTTATCCGCGCCCAGGTGCTTGCCGCCGTCGATCAGGGTTTTAACGTCTGAATAATACCTAATACCGTATCCGTAATCCCACCACGCAAGCGCGTAATCCTCGCGCCCGGCGATGCTTTTTAGCCTATCTAAAATCGCGACTTCGTTTTGCGTAAAAACGGGCGTAGCTTTGTAATCGTAAATATGTTTAAGCGGCGCGACGAGCGCTAAAACAGCCGCTAGCGCGTAAAACGCGTAAGAAGCGGCGCCTTTAAGCTTTAAAAAATTTATCGCGCTAAGCGCTACGTAGCCAAAGCCCAGCGCCATCGCGGGCACGGCGTAAATCGTAAATCTAAGCCCGCCTTTAAGCGCTAAAAATCCAAGGGCCAGCATCGCTAAATTTAGCGCGAACGAACGGCGTTTAAAACAAAGAAAAATGGCGCCCGCAAGAGAGATGGCGAAAATTAAAACGTGCCCGCTTATACGCTCGCAAAATAGCGTAAAATCTACGATCCCGGACTCCTGAATAGTTTGATTAACGTTAAAATAATTAAATCCCGCGCTTACGCTATCCGGAGTCGCTCGAAGCAGGTAAAATTTCACCTGAAAAATAATCGGATTTAGCCCGCCGTAAAGCGCAAAAACGCCGAACGACGCGATGAGAGCGGCAAGGACGGGCTTAAATTTTAAAACGCTATCTCGCGTCAAAATAGCCGCGTAAAACCCGCCGATTAGCAAAATTTTAAGCCAAATCAAAGCGCCGCTAATAGCTATTAAAAGCATCGCTAACTGCGCGTAAAATAGCGCGTTTTTACGCTCAAAAACCAGCGTATAAACTAAAAATAGCCCCGTAATCGCCGCGCTAAGCGAAAAGCTGCTAGACGGATACCACCAGAAATAAACAAGCGTCGAAACGGGCGCTATAATAAGCGAAATTTTAGCGCTTCTTTCGCCTTCGGGCGCGCTAAATTTCAAGCGGCCGCGCTCGCAAACTCGAATAAGTCCCCACACCGCAAATACTGGTAAAACGATAGTAAGCATATCCGTGTCGTAATATCCCGCCATCGTGCGGTTGTAGTAGCTATTTGCGACGCTAGCTAAAAGAGCCGCGACGAATCCGGCCGCCGTCGCGCGGTATTCAAGCGCGATAAGCATCACGGGCGCGACGATAAGAGAGGACGCCGCTACGCTTAGATAAAGCATCGCGGTTTCGATTTTAACGCCTAAAATTTTAACGATCCAATAAGTAAGCGTACTAAGCGAGCTACCGTAAAAACTAAGGTCGTTGGGCTGATGAAAGCCCGCCAGCATATCGCGCGCGCCCTCGGCGAATACGTAACCGTCGTTGGTATTTATCATCAGCTCGCCGTTCCAGAAAAACTCGGGATACTCTCCCGCCCAAAATACCCAGTAAAGCCTGGCAAGAACGCTAAAAACAAACGCCGCGCCAATTAGCGCCCAAGCCGTCTTAGCCGAAGTCGGCGCGCTCGGCGCTAAAATTTCGTCAAAGCCTTGCGCCGAATTTTGCTTTTTGGCGGTTTTAAGCTTCATCTTTTTCTCCGAAATTCGCAAAATTTTCGCCGCCTTCTAAATACTTTATTAGCTGCGCGGCGATCCGCTTGCTGTCAAAATCCTTCGCCCGCTCGTAAGCTACGCTTTCGTATTTCGCGCGAATTTGAGGGCTATTTAGCGCCGTTTTCATAGCCTCTATCATCGCCGCTTCGTCGTCTACGGGTACTAGCAAGCCGAATTTATCATCCCCTATTAGCTCCCTAGCGCCCGTTAGATGATCGGTAGAGATTAGCATTTTCTCGCAAGCAAGCGCCTCGATTAGCACGTTTGAAAAGCCTTCAAACCGCGAAGCGCACACGAAGCACCGCGCCGCCGCGATACGGCGAAACGGATTTTTATCGGTGCCTAGCAATTTTACGCGATCGCTTACGCCTAGTTTATCTATTAAAATTTGAAGCTCTTCTCGCAAGCCGCCCTTCCCTAGTATGCCAAGAGTCGCGCGCGGGTCGTTGATCGCGGCGATAGCGCGAATCAGCATAGCTTGATTTTTACCGCTATCAAGCCGTCCGATGTTTATAAAAAACGGGCGGAATTCCTCTTGTAAAGGCTCGTTTTTTAGCCTAGCGATCTCTTCCAAATTTAAAGCGTTATAAAGTACTTTCGTTTTAGCTGGCGGGGTCGCAAAATTTTCCAGTAAATCTCGCGCGTTGCCCTGCGCGTTGGCTAAGATCATATCGGCCCTCGGATAAAGCAGGCGCGTTAGCGAGCGATTAACCAGCCCGCTGAGCCCGCGCGCGTAAATACGGCTAGGGCAACTGCCCTCTTGGATTACCATGCGGCCTTTAAGCCCTAGTATCCGCGCAAAAAGTGCGACGTAACAAGGGCGGTTCATAACGACGAAATGCGCGTCGATGCCTAAATTTTCGCAAAGACGCTTGTATTTTAGCGTTAGCAACGGCAGCGCGAAAAGCAACCGAAAATTTTTACTCGCGCTTTTTTCGTAAGGGTCGCTCTTTTCGATGAAATGCACGCGCACGGACGCCGGTAACTCATAGGCGACAACCTCGCTCATCAGCACCAAATGCACCTCGTAAATTTTAGCCAAAAACGGCAGCAAATTCGAGATCACGCGCTCGGCGCCGCCCGGCCCCATAGAGTATAAAAATACGCTTAATTTTTTCATTTTCGCATTACCTCGTCTATAAATTTTCGCCATTTTTTCATTATATTTTCTAGCTCAAACTCGCCCGCGTCCGCCTTAGCCGCCTCGCCTAGGCGCTTTTGCAAGCTCTCATCGCTTAAAATTTCGCTTAAAATTCGTGCTAGCTCGCTTGCGTTGCCGATTTCAAAAATCGCGCCGTTCACGCCGTTTTTGATTAGCTCGCGTCCGCCTACGGTATCGCTTGAAACGCGCGCGCAGCCCAAACACCCCGCCTCGATTAGCGCGTTTGAAAGTCCCTCGCTAACCGAGCTGATGACGAAAATTTTAGCCCGCTCGTAAAGAGGCGCGACGTCCTTTACGTGTCCTAAAAATTCTACGTCTAATCCAAGTTCTAGCGCTTCTTTTTTTAGCCTCGCTTCAAGGCCGCCTTCGCCCGCTATTTGCACCGACCAGCCGTTTAAAATTTCAGGCTTTATCATTGCTAGCGCCCTAAAATACGTGCTATAATCTTTAACCTCTTCTAGGCGTCCGACGCTTAAAATTATATTTTCTTTTCGTAAATTTCTCTGCTCGTTTTGCTTAATAAAAAACGGATTATGCAAAATTTCGCGCTTTTTAACGAAACCGTAGTATTCAAAATCGCTTTTACTAAGCACGCTAAGCCCGTCCGCGCGGCGGTAGCATAGGTCGCGGATAAACCGAAATTTCGGGCTTTTTAGGTATTCGTTCGCGTGGTGCTCGGTCGCGATGTGTTTGCATCCTAGACCGAAATTAGCAACCGCGCAAATCACGTTCGTCCAGTCGATAAAGCTGATAATTAAATCAGGTTCTACGCTTTTAAAAAGTCCTCGCAGCGCTAAAATTTTAGCTATTCTAGCGCCTAGTCCGCCGCCTTTAAAATTTAGGCGGTGAAACGCGATCTTTTCGCTAAATTCGTAAAATCCGCAGTCTTTTTCAAGCACGGCGATATGTATTTCGTTATCTTTCGCAAGTTCGCCCGAAAGCGCAGCTAAAACGCGCTCGGCGCCGCCGTTGGCGAGGTTGGCGATGACGAATAAAATTTTCAAATTTCTTTCCTTTTGCGGTATTTCTTGCTTTAAATTTTACTTCGTCGCAGCAGGGCGGCAAACTAACCGTAAAATTTCCGTCCATCTCTCGTAAATTTTATCCAAGCTAAACTCCCCTAGCCGCAGCCTAGCGTTCGCGCAAATTTTCTCTCGCACCGCCTCGTCGCGCATTAAATTTCGTACCGCCTCCGCAAGCGCGCTCTCGTCGCCTTGTTCGTACAAAATTCCGTCAAATCCGTCCGTAATTAACTCCGTCGCGCCGCCGGTTTTGCTAGCTACGCGCGCTACGTCCGCCGCCGCCGCTTCTATTAGCGCGTTTCCGAAACCCTCCGCGCGCGAGGTCGAGACCAAAATTTTAGCCTTCGCGTAAAGCTCGCCGATATTTGCGACGTTGCCTAAAAATTTTACCCCCGCGCCCGACTCGCGGTTTAGAGCTTCTAGCCGCTCGCGCTCGGCGCCGTCTCCGGCTACGCAAAACTCCCAGCCTCCGCCTCTAAAATTCGCCGCTAACCGCACGAACGCTTCGCAGTTTTTTACGGCGACTAATCGTCCCACGAAAAGGACCGCGTTTTGCTTTTGCGCGGGCTTTTGCGCGGGACGTAAAAACAGCGGATTATACGCGACGAATACGTTTTTGCAGTATTTCGCGTAGTGCGCGGCATCGGTTTTGGTTAGCACGCTAACCGCGCTTGCCCGCGGATAAAACAGGCGCTTTAAAACCTCGTAAATTTTAGCCGCGATCCCCGCGTCAAAGCTCGTATGCTCGGTCGCGATCACGGGCGTTTTAAGCCCTAATGCCGCCGCAAGAACTAAGACGTTGGTGCTGTCTAAAAAAGAAATCGCCGCGTCAAAGCTGCCCTCTTTTATAATTTTTCTAATCGCTAAAATTTTGCCCAACCGCTTTTTAAAATTTCCGATTATCCCCGCTTCGTCCGCTCCGTAACTTAAATTTAGGAGCTTTACGCGCTCGCTAAGCTCGTAAAAAGGCTTGGCGCTATCGAATTTTAAAAGCGTAACGTCGTGATCTAGGCTAAATTTTGAAGCCAAAAGCGCCGCTACGCGCTCGGCGCCGCCCGCTCTAAGCGTGGAAATTACGAATAAAATTTTCATATTCCAAACCTTCGTTTTAGCTTTACGCGAAGCTTTGAAAGCGTCGGCAAAAGCGAGCTAGGCAGTATGCTAACTAGCAAAAAAACGAACGCTTCTTTACTAAATTTTACGCTAAGGCTTTTAAAAATACAGCGATACGTAAGCGCGTAATCACCGCCCATTTTAGCGTAATAAGCCGCCATTTTGTATTGCGCCGCCAAAAATTTAGGCTCGTGCTTTAAGGCGATCTCCTCGCACATCTTAACCGTTTTTAAATAAGCGTGCGCCACGGCGCTTGCGTGCTTTGCGGCGTTTAGCGTCGCGCTATCGGCGCGCGCGATGCGGTAGATATAAAGCGGCTTTTTAAGATAATAAACGCGCCGCTCGAAAAAGCGAATGTAAAGCTCGTTCTCACCGCCGAAACTTCGCTCGTCGAAACGAAAATTTTCGATAAATTCGCGCTTAAACAGCTTAAAAAATTCGCCGCCGACGCGCCCGCAGTGATAGTCGATTTTACTCATTTCTCCGCTTTGTAAGTAGGGGCTCGAGCCTGAAATTTTATCCGTCAGCGCGCCATCTATCTCGCAAAGGCAGTCCGCAAATATGCAAGAAAATCCTTGTTTTATAAATTTTAAGCACCCCTTTATCGCGTCCGGCAGCAGCTCGTCGTCGTCGTCTAACAGGCATACTAGCTCGCCGCTCGCGTTGTCAAAGCCGTTATTTTTATTGCCGTTGGGGCTTTTGGCGCGGGTTAGGTTTTTTACGAATTTTATCCGAGGGTCGGCGAAATTTTTGCAAATTTCGTTCGCGCTCTCGTCCGCGCCGTCGTCGGTTACGATTATTTCGAGGTTTTTATAGCTTTGATTTAGCGCGGAATTTAGCGCCTTTTTTAAAAGCTCGGGGCGATTAAACGTCGGTATTATTACGCTAATTAGCGGCTCTTCGCTCATTGCAGCCCCTTTTAAAAATTCGCTCGTATCCGCTAAAAATCGCCGCAAATCTCGTTATTAAGACGTATATTAGCGAGCGTAAAATCCCGGCTAAATTTAGCCCCGCATAGCCGCGCCAATCGCGCTCGGCGTTAATGTTTGAATCGCTAAGATCGGTCGGATGCGCGAAAATATCGCAAAAATACATTTTAAGCCCGTTTTTTGGTAGCAGATAATCCCATAAGTCGCTCGTGCTTAGCGTGCCTTTATGCGTATCTAACAGCTTTTGCGCGGCTTCGCGCGTCAGCACGTAGGCCGCGGTGCTACAAATCGCACCGTAAGAGCACGGCAAGACGGCAAACAAGCTTCTATCCTTACCGTTTATAGGCGTAGGCAGCCGCTCGGCGCTTAAATTTCGCGCATCCCTAATCCTTTTACCGAATGCGCTAAATCGCGCGGGAAGTCCGTCTTGACAACCGCAAAGCAAAACGCCGTTTAAAGGTAGTTCGCGCGCCATTTCAAAGGCGAATTTTACGCAGCCATCGTCGCCTATCACGTCGTCTTCGATAAAAAGCGCGCGCTGCTCGCCGCTTGCGATAAACGCCTCGTAAGCCTTTACGTGCGAGAGCGTGCAGCCGACCTCGGCGGGGCTCATTAGCCTACCGTGGAGCCGTAGCGAAGGCATAACAAGAGCGAAATACTCCTTTGCGCTCATAATTCGCCCGTCTACCGCGCTTATTAAAGTAAAATTTTCATACTCTCCGAAGCGCTCTTTTAGGCGCTGCCTACGGGCGGTATCCTTATCTAACGAGATTAGAAAAACGGGCAAGTTCATAGATTTTTCCTTTTAAATTTGCCTAAAATTTTAGCTACGACGACGCCGCGCTCAAAGGCGTTAAATATCAAAAATAAATTTAAAGCATAGCCCATGATCAAAAGAGAGAGCGAGACGACTATAAACTCCGTCCAACTCGTGATTTGCAAGAAATTTCGTATCCAAAAAAATAAAGCGCAAACGACGCAAAAAAGCGCTAAATTTTTAAAATAGACGCCGTAAAAAGTCGTGAGCTTAACGCCTAAATTTAGCGCCGCGTTTATGAGATCAAACCCCAAAATTCTCGCACTATAAAGCGCCGCGCCCGCGATAACGACGCCGTAAATTCCGTAATCCGTAAATTTTAGCACCACGATTTGCGCCGCGATCACGCTAAGCCCTAAAATCGTATTCGCGACGGCCGGACGGCGAAGTTTATTAGTCACGCTATCAAGATTAAAAAGCGCGTAAACGTAGCTAATTAGCACCACCGGCGCAAACGAAATCATACTTAAATTATAAATTAGCGCGATCTCCTCCGCGCTTTTAAAAGGTAGCCAAAGGGTGTAAAATTCTCGTCCGAAAGCCGCAAAAATAGCCGCCGGCGCGCTCATCGTAAAAGCGAGCGCCTTCATAGCGAATTTGCTCTCCGCCACCAGCGCGCTAACGTTGCCGCTAGCGTAAATTTGCACCATTTTGGGGGCGAAATTCGAACTAATCTGCACGCAAAAGCTCTCTAAAATAAGCGGCGCGACCTTGGCGACGGAGAGTACGCCCGTGGCGTTCGCACCTAGAAAAACGTTGCAAATAAATAGATCCATGCCCGTTAAAAGTATGTGGTTTAGGGCGTTAAAGCTATTCCAAACGCCCGATCTCGCAAGCTCTTTTACTTTATTAAAATCAAACAGCGCGAAGCTAAATTTAAGCTCGGGCGCGATGCTAGCGGACATAAAGATCGTGCTAATTAGTACGAAAATCCCGCAAATAAGCGCCGAAGCCGCGATATAAGCGATCATCGGAGCGAAAAAATAAAAAAGCGCGACGATAAGCGCGGCTAGAAGCAGGCTGGATGCGGCGTTTCTAACCGATACCAGATAAAGCTTGTTTCGTACGAACGCGCAAACGGTAACTACGCCCGTAAATAGTCCGACGCAAAAGTTTATAAAGTAAAAAATAAACGTAAGCGTAACGTCGAATTTTAGGTTTTGCGGGACACTTAAAACAAGGTCTAAATTTAATATAAAAAGCGATGCTGCGGCGGCGATAACGGCGCAGAAAAATAGATTTACCGCAAGTACGGACGAGTAATAACCGTTTGCGGACTCGATGCGACCGCCGTGCCACTCATACGCCACGAAGCGGCCGCTAACGGAATTTATCGCCGTGGTAACGACCGCCGCGTACGCGACTACGGCGTTACTTAGTCCCACGAGGCCGAAAGCCTCGTTGCCGAGGCTTTTAAGAATAAACGGCGTGAGAAAAAAATTTATCGCCATCGAAACGATAAAAACGATGATTGAGCTGATTAGATTTAATAACACTATTTTAATAACTTATAAATTTTAACCGTAGGGTCTAAAATAACGGGCTCAAATAGCTCTTTGTCGTAATTTTCGAATAAAAATAACTGAATGAAAGTCGAGTCGAAAAGCTTTTTGTCTAGCAATAAAATTCTATTGTAATCAGCTAAAAACACGACGCAAATTTTAGCGTTTCCATCGACGGTAACCGATTTTGTATCAAGCTTGCCGTCTAGACTCTGTACGTAGTGATACGAATTGACCGGTGCCGGCTTGCCTTTAATAGCGACAAATTCCGGCGTCATACTAGGCAGTATAAATTCGTTACCTATGTCTATATTGGTAACTCCCTCGGAAAACGGAAGCCCCATGTAAAATAGCGGCGTGCCCAGGCTTTTACCGGTAGTTAAGTCAATCTCTGAGAATTTTACGATTTGCGGTAGCATGTCGACTATTTGCGAAAATAAAACGTAATAAACGTCGGTCGTTTTTTGGGGAAGCTTAAAATTTTTATCGTCAAGCGACGCTAGAAATTTATTAACGTCGGGCTCGCCGTAGTCTTTTTGCATTTGTATCAAAGTTGACGTAACGTTTTCGTCGAATTTCCTATCAAATCGCATTTTGACGTATTCCGTATTTAAGCGCGCCATATTCGCAGACGCTATTTGATCTTTAATTAGCGAAAAGCTAACCGGAAAGCTATCTTCTCCCGATTGCGCGCCCGGATCGCTAAGCGTATTAACGTCTGCATAGTATCTAATCAAATAGCCGTAATCCCACCAAGAAAGGGCATAATCGTCTCTATTTGCCGTATTTTTTAGCTCGTCAAGCGCTTGCACGGCTTTACCGACTACTAACGGGGCGGGTCTATACTGCAAGATATAACTAAAACTCGGAAATAAAATCAAGCTTACAAATGTAGCAAAAGCGACGTTTCTTAGCCAAGCGCGAATTTTTACGCTATTTAGCATAAAATATACGAAATAGCCAAAGCCAAACGCTAGCACTGGAGCGGCATACATAATAAATCTTATGCCCCCGGTAAACGATAACGCTCCAAGCCCGAGTATCGGCGCTATTAACAAAAACGAACGAAATTTAATTAGCAATAATACCGCTCCCGCAACGGATAGCAGGAGAGTTAATGTATTACCGCTAGCGGTAGTTGCGAATTTATTAAAGCTAGTACCCATAAGCTCCACGACAGTACTGCGCGTATCGAAAAAATGAAGCGTCGATGCCTGAGTAGAAGTGCTACCGGTGACGTAAAATAATAGCCTATTTACTATCGGATCGATGCCGCCGAATGCCGCAAAAAGCGCGATCGCGATCGCCGCAAGCAGAGCAAGCGTTTTTGCGCCGAAAATTTGCGGCTTGATTTTCATTAGAGCGTATAGCCCGCAAATTAGCCCTAGTTTTAATATTAATACGTAATTTACGACTAGATCCTCGCCCTCGTAATACGCGTCAAAGTCTATTACCGCAAAAA
>NZ_CAJPMA010000059.1 GCF_905371695.1 uncultured Campylobacter sp.
CAATAGTTAAAGGGGTTACAAAGTTGAAATTGAGCGATTTTTAATTATAAAAACATAGGGTGGCCGCCTACACCGCTTCCGCCCTATTTCGCCAGCCGCGAGCGTAAATTTTTAAGCTAGGATTCGCAGCTATAATCTTATCGTAGTAAGCCCTCTCCGCCTCGTCGAAAGCTACGTCGAACGCGTCCGCATCACACGAATTTATCGCCCGCAAGGTTTGCGCGCCTATCGCGCCGTCGATGGCTAGATTTGCACCCGTAAGCTCGCTCGCTACCTTTTGCGCGGTTTTTACGGCGGCTTTTATGCCGACGTTTACGGCAAAGCAAAATATTTCGTCCGCTATCTTTTGACTTTTTATCTCGTCCGCGCGTAAGGCGTCCCAAAATTTAGCGCGGTAAAACGCTGCTGCTGCTTTTAGCCCCTCGTCGTTATATAAATTTATGCTAGCGCGCCTTAAAATTTCAGCATCGCCCGCGCCGTAGTAGCCTAGCCTGTTTAGCTCGCTCTTTACGCGCGGCCAACCGCTCCAAGCAGGGTTTGCGCTCTCATAAATTCCCATAAAAGTTAACCCGCTCTCGCCTTTGTTTTTATGCAAAACGTTTGCGGGCGAGTTAAATTCTAATCTCAGTAAAATTTCATAACTCGCGTTAAAATTTGCCATAGTATTTTTAGGAAGTTTTTGCATAATTGCGCGTAGGCTGCAACCTCCGCTTTACTCCCGCTCTCCTTTCTTAAAATTAAAATTTAGGCGGACGCGGTAAATCGTCCGCATCGTCGTAGCCGTCCGGGCCGCCGTTATTTAACTTGCTTTTTATCGCGACGTCTACGGTTTGGCGTATCCACTCCGCCCCGCGCCAGGCGATAAACCCGCACGTAGCTAGGGCTATCTTTTCGTCTTTTAGCCACGCACTCACCAGCTCGTATCCTATCCAGCCTAGAAACATCGACGTAAAAGTGCCTATCACGCCGTCTATTATCTTTTTCTCTCCTTCGGCGGCCCAGCCTAAAATTCCGCCCGTAAAGCCGATAAACAGCACCCAGATATAAAACCCGAGTTTATCGATTAAATCCATCTAAAACGCCTTTGCCGTAAATAGCGCCGTGATTACGATAGATAGGATTATTTCGATTACTACGCGGCGATTTAGCCAAAATTTCTTAACTTTCGCTACCGCTTCGCTCATTTTACGCACCCTTTTAAAAGCTCCTCGCACGTCTTGAAATAGGCCATCAGCTCTTTCGCGCTCTGCGCGCTTCCGTCGTAAACGGGCTTTGCGGGCATTTTTTCAATGCAGGCTACGGGTACGTAGACTTCTTTGAACTCGGTTTGCGTTATTATCGCAGGCTTACCGGCGCAGCCGCAAAGAGCCGCCGCGAATAGCGCGCCTAGCGTTATTTTAATAGCTCGCATTCATTAGCTCCTTATAAAATTTTAGCTCGCGTTCGCAGCCTGCGTCCTTTTGCGGAGTTTGCACCCGCGCTAGTCTCTCTCCGGCTCTTTTAGCTTTCTGTTCGGCCTCCTCGCTTTTTACTCGTAGGCTTTGTGTTTTCTCGTTTACTAGCTCGATTTTTGCGACGCAAGCGTCTAAATTCGCCTTTGAAATCTCGCTTTGGCTAATCGCTAGCGTTAAATTTTCCCTTAAATCGGCGTTGTCTTCGCGCAAATCCGCAATTTGCCCGCGCAAATTTATCGCGTAAAGCAAGGCCGATATCAGCGCCGCGCAAAAAGTGCCGGCAACCGCTAAGAATACTTTATTGTCTAGAATTTGCCACATTTTACGCTCCGTATTTGATTTTATGATACGCGCGGCATGTGTAGTAAAAGATTAAAATTTTCCATTCCGCTACACCTAGCTCGCCCATAATCTCTTTTAAAATTTCGTCCGCGCGCTCGTATCGTTCTAAGTCGCATAGATAATCGTGTGCGACTACGGCGCTAAGGTATTCGGGGCTATTGGGCGGAAAAATAGACCAAAAGATGCGCGGAACGTTCGCACCGTTCGTTTTATAGCCCGCGGGTATTTTTATAGTCTCGCCGCTTGCACTTTGATATTCGTACTCCCACGCCAGCTCGAATTTATCCTTATCGAAAGGCTTTACGACCACTCTTTTTACTTCACTCATTTTTTTCCTCCTAAATCTATCTCGATTACGTCCGCGAAATCTATCGCGGCGAGTTCATCCTTCGTAGTAGCAGCGTTTATTGCTGTTTCGTATCTCCACTTTAAGTTAAATAGCTCTATACCGCCCCGTTCTATGGCTATCTTTATATTTTTTAGCTCGTCTAGGGTTACGGGCTTAAAGCTATTGTCGAACGTTCTAAATACCTTTTGGGGCAGTTCGTCGTAGTTTTCTATCATGGATATCGCGTTTAGTAGATATTTATACCCACCGTCTATCTCACCAAAGCCTTTTAAATTTATCTTCGCACGCTCGGTCATATCTTTTTGCCACCGCGAAAGCTCGGCCAGCTTTTGCTCTTTTAGCTCGTCGAGGCTAGGCTCTTTCGTTTCGCAAAAGAGTGTTTTATTTTTTTTATCTACCTTGTTTGCGCCCGAGCTTACCGCTTCTTGCCAAACTTCGTCGGTTATAGTTATATTAGGGCTCGGAACATCCTTAAAATCGTCTGGATAATAGCCCCAGATCTCAAACGTGCCCGGTTTATAATGAACTTTCATGTTTTCTCCTTTAGTATCCGAAGGCTTGAAACGATACGGATACCGTAAAAGCATAACCGCTATCGTAACGTCGATTAAAAACAAATCCGGCTTTATCGATATTTTCGGTAATAACGAACGAGCCGCCGTCTATGGTCGGTTCGTTATCTTTCTTGTACCTAACCACGGTGATTTGAGCGACCACAAATATGTAAGCATTGGGGAATGCGGAACTAAAATTTACTCTGAGGGGCACGGTCTCCGTACGATTTTGTGACCATTTTTGAAAGTCAACCTTTCCTGCCCTAGCTTGTAGCTTACCGAGAGCGCTTTCTAATCCTAATATCTCTTTTAGCTTATTAATACTCATAGGCCTCACGTGGTTTTCATTTTGTGAGAAGCGGTAGAGTATCTCGTGATTGGGTCCCGCTAGATTATCTTGATTCCCCTCGGTCAGCCTAAAATGGCTTGCGCTTATCCATCTGCCCTCAAAATCTCCGTTGCCGTCTCTTTTAACTATCGTGCCGGGGACATTGACCGCGCTAACCCCGCTTCCGAAAATTTCGGCATTAAACGTTTGGCTGGCGCTAAAAACGTTTTGGGTGTTTGTTTTTGCCGCATTTAGAGCTAAATTATCCACTTCGGCTTTGGTATATACATTTAATATCTCGCGCGTTTTACCTAGACTCATAGCCCTTATAAAGCCGTCGTCGTTTCTGTAACTTATACACGAATCTGAATTTGCCATCTGATCGTAGTGGGGCGCGCTTTGATAAAAATTAACGGCATATATATATCCAGCGCCATTACGCCTAACTATTTTATTTGCAAGCGGATCCGCGCTTGCTTCGCTGGAATTTAGCTTATTCTTTAAAAGCTCATCTATCTCGGTTGCCGAGTATCCGTTTTTTATACTGCCGTCGCTTGCGTCTATCTCACATACTACTCCCCAAATATTATTCGCGCTATTTCTTATTTTTAAATAGTGCTTTTTGGCGTTTGAAATATCTAGCCACAACATCCCAGCTTGCGGGCTTGAAGGAGCCGTAGCGCCCGCATTTAGCGAGGCAAGGGCACTAAAAATGTTATTCGCCTGCGTTCTAAACGCCGTTCCACTTTGGTTAGCCGGTATGGTGAAGCTATTTACTTGTGCCATTTTAATACCCTTTCGCTATATAATTAAATTCGCGCCTTACGCTAGCGCCGTTTTTGTCTATGATTTTTATCATAAATCCTTTGTCTGTTTGGTTTGTTAGTATAGCGTCGTCTCCGCTTCGAGCGTCGATGATCGTTATTTGCACCTTCGGAGCTACGCTAAAATCGTTTTTATACTTTATATTTACAACCCCGTTCGCTGCGCTTACGCTACTCTCGCTTTCGATGACGTCTGGCATATCGATTAAAATGTTTAAAGCATTTATAAAAGGCGTTATAAGCGCCGTTTTTGCTGTAAGCGCGACCCTAAATTTAAAAGCCTTACCTATGTATTCGCCGCTTTCGAAGTCCTTATACGCCGCCCAGCTTATGCCGTCTTTGGATAGCGAAATTTGAAGCCTCGCTGTAAAGTCGTTTTCATTGGCGCCATCTACGTTTTCTACTTTATCGACGTTTGAGAAGCTATCGAACACAGAATTTAACGCCAACCCGCTAACATCCAAAAAGGCGCTTATCTTGCATAACTTTTCGCTGCTTAGGGTTACGATCTTTTTAACATCGTAGTTTCCGCTTAATGCGGAGAGTTTTCTAGCCACGATGTTCGCGTTCGTATAATCGCCTATTAGGCATAGTCCGTTGTTTGAAATTTGGGTGTTATTATGCATCCCGTCCCACGCGGGTTGCGCGATAGTTTCCATCACGTTTATATCAAGGCGATTTTCATCTACGATCAGCGTCTTTGCTTGCACGCTATATACTTTTAGTCCATACGCGTTTTCGTAATAGGCTTTTATGAGATAGGTTCCGTTAAAATTTAGCCCCGCGGTTAGTCCTTTGGTATCTGCCACCTTATAAGCGTTATCCCAGCTTACGCCTTTGCGTAGTTCATAATATAAGTCTTTGCCCGCTTCGTTCCAGTATGCGTGAAGTTTATTTTCCTTGTAGATGGTGCCGAAAGCGGCGATATTAGGCGGGGGCGTAGCGGTTAAGCTTAGCCCCGCTTCCGCGCTTCTAATATTGCTCGTATCGATAGCTATTACGCGAATATTTAAATTTTGGGCGTCTTTTTTGACACTAGCGGACAAATTCGTTGTAGCTCCTACTAGCGCGCCGTCTTTGTAAATTTCAAACTCTTTAAAGTCGATAGGCCTGTCGTCGTAGCTCCAACTTAACTCCCACTCATCGCGGGTCTCGGTCGCCTTTAAATTTTGAACCCTCGGCGGCGGAGCTAGTTTGCCGACTACCTTATGCGCGCAACTTACGCTATTACCGAACGTATCGCTTATCGATATTTTGTAGGTTACGTTATCTTTTACTTTTACGTCGCAAAAGCTATCGTTCGTCTTAATCGCCAGCTCTTTACCTCCGCCTTTGACTTTTACGAGATAGCTTAGGCTGGATCCGCGCCAAGCAAGCGATAAATACGTTTCGATAGTCTTATTTTCGAGGCGTAAATTTTCGGTTACGCGCAAATTTGAAAGCCCTAGCGATGAGCCGTTTTGCGTGCGGATAGTATCGCGGTCGTTATAGACGTCCTCGTTGTATTCGATAGCCGTTATATGACGCGTAAATTCACCCCCGATTGAAATTTTGATAATGCGGTATAATTTACTAACCTTGTTTACTTCGCCAAAGGCGTAGTTATCGTATCGCTTATACGCCGCACCGTTTAGATTTACCCTTATTTTATTGGGCGCGATAAATTCTAAAATTTGATATTCTTTAACCTCGTTTACGTCGTTTTTAATTTGAATAGCGTATACCGCGGTATCTTTTAATACAAAGTCCCCGAGGTTTCTATCAAGCGTGAGAATATTGCCTGCGCTATCCGCTTCAAGTCTGCCCGAAAAACCGTATTGAGGCACGTCGTGGCTTACTCTTATCACGTCACCGTAACGACAAACAAGGCTATCTTTATCGGCTTCAAATTCTATGGTTTCGGTCAAGTATTGGTTGCAGTTTAATAAAAAACGCCCGTAAGATTTGGCCTGTTCCTCGTCCGTGCAGCCTATCAATGTTACGGAGGTTTTAGACGTCATCCTGGAGTTGTCGAGAGTTCTAGCGCCTACCGAAACGATAGAGGCCTCATACTCTTTATTTTTATCGTAGTAGGTTATCTCGACGAAATTAGCCCTATCTACGAGAGGCAAAAACGATTGCTTAAACGTGCCGCTTAGGATATTGCCCATGCCAAAAAGGAAACTTTGCACGGGTAAAATTTCGGCCTTTTCTATTATTACGTCGAATTTCGAGCCGGCCTGCAAAACCGAGGCACGGCCGAGCAAGCTAACGGTATCAAGAGCCTTTTTAACGCTTACTTCGCTATCGAATACGATATTACAAGTTAATTTTTTTTCATTGCAAAATTTAGCCCACTCTTTGAAGCTAGGCATTATCCTAGAAGGTTCTACTCCACTATCTATCAGGATTTGTTCGGCTACTTCTGCGGGGTTGCTCGAATTCGCCGATACGACGCAGGTAATCGTAGGCGCGTTGCCGCTAAGTTGATCTGTCGCCAACGCCCGCACCGCTAAAAGAGCCGTGCCGGGATATATAAAATCATCCTTGGTTGTTTCGGTAACATATTCGAGATAGCAATCGCTTCCGTATCGACTACCCGTATTAGGCGCGGAGTTAAATTTCGCCCTTACGTAATACCTGTTAGCCGGGAGGTTATCCGCTTTTAGTGTCTTTCTAAAAGAAGCGGTAGAAGCGCCGCTTATGGTTACGGGGCTTTGAGAAAAACTTATCCAAGTTTTATTATCGACGGAGTATTCTACCGTTACGCTTATAGAGTATCCGTCTAGACCGCCGTTATCATTTGCATACCAAAGGCCGCGCGGCATAAGAAGCGTAGCCGTAAGAGAAGTTACGGCATTGCCGTCGGTTTGGCTTAGCGCGTGCTCTCCATTTGGATTTAGCTTTTTGCCCACGCCTTTGTCGTAGGGCGTATCATTAAAGTGCTCGATAATAGCTTGCGTAGTTTCGCCGCTTCTTATTTCATAGCTTACGCCCTTAAAATTTGCTATATCCTCGTTGTTTATTTTTATGTCGGTTATAGCGTTTATGACTCCGTCGCTAACAGCGTAAAGTCCATTAAAATACTGTTTGTCATCCACAGCTTCGACGTATGAAGCTATTAGCGGCGGCGTGATTTTATGGGTGCCGAAAATTTTAGGTATTGCCTGACTTTGCATAGCTTGGTTAGTCGGTTTGCTCCAGCCGTAAGCTTGGCTATTTCTAAAATCTTGTTTGTTGAAATCAAAACTAGGCTTAGGCGTAGGCATTAGAGCATTTACGAGCAAGCTACCCGCGACCGACACGCCGACGGCCGCCATAGCCCCGTACATAGTGCCGTATGCGGCTCCGACTGCGCCTCCCGTATATACCGACGCGATAGCCACGACTACCATCATTACGGATTTTAATATGCCTTTACCGCCGCCTCCGCCGCCTCCTTTTGGCACGATAGAGATATTTACTACGTCGCCGCTCTCTACCTCGAAAAAGCCGTCCTGGATAACGCTATTTTTAGATATCACCAAGTCGTAAATTTCGTTATCGTATTTTAAATCTTTTAAAATTTCGTCGATATTTTTATAATTGCCACCCGTCCTTACGGTTCTATCTAGTGGGTTGAGGATATTATGGCAAGTGATGATCTTATTTGTAGTCATAATATCCCTCCGCTAGCTTTTCGTAGTTACTTAAAGGCTCAATTATCGCGCCCGTATCGGTAGTGGTGTGTAAAATATGGTTTTCGTCTATCATATATCCGAAATGAGTTACGATTTTAGGATGATTCATATCGTAACGCAAAGCCACGCAAACGCCTTTGCGTTTTTCTACCCTATGCCAATGTTTTGAAATTTCCTCTAAAAACTCATTAAACACCATTTTTGCTCTATCGTGCGGAGCGCGAGCGGGCGGTATAATTACGCCGTGCTCTATCTCGTAGCACTTACGCACGAGGGCGAAGCAATCCATCTGTGGAAAAGGCGTGCCGATCAAGTCTCTTATCGTCATTTTTTATACCCGCCTTGTATTCCCAAGAAGCCGCCGAAACGCACGGAGTTTCCTTTCTTGCGGCAGGCGGCCAAATTCTTGTCGCAAGCGTCATCCGCACCTTTATACCCGCACCTGGCGTCTTTAAATTTAAATGGGCAATAATCCTTATACATCCTACGCGGCGGGTAGCTCATATTAAAAAGATTGTTCGTACCTAGATTAAACGTTACGTTCTGGGCGTCGCTACTAAAATCGGTGAGCTCGAAAAATTCTTCAAGCACCGGCTCGCTTAAATCTTTGGTATTTATGACGTAGACCTTGGCTTGTATGGCCGAATTGTCGGTGCCGTGCAGTTTAATATAATTATCATACATGTTTATGTAGTTTTGCATGGCGCGGCTCGTGTTATCTATGCTTAGGCTAAACTGCGGTATTTCCCCCTTAGCCGTTTGAATTTCGCCTATGCTAAAAGGAAATGCGATAAACTCGTTGCCCTTAAAGGTTATATTCTCGGAGTTATTTACTATGCGCACGGTCGGGGTATCGGGGATAAAAAGCTCAAGCCCCACTAAAAGCACGCTATCGGTCGCCAAAGTATTTAAATCTTTTATCGTGGATAGTTTCATTTTATACCTCAGCTATCTCTATCTTTACGGCGCAGTACCCGCCCGCGCTATCGGTCGCCGTTAGTTCATCCATAATAAAGACGCAAATTTTAGTTTCGTCTTCGAGCGGGTAGCGGAATTTAAACGCTTGTCCTTGGTTGGCTGTGAAAAAATCTCTTAAAATTTTAAACTGCTCAGCATTTACGGACGGATAATTTAGGCTGTATTTGCTCTTTGGTTTCGTCCACTTTTTGCGCGTCATTGTATATCCGCCCTCGCTACTGCTTCTATGGGTTGGATTTTGTAGCGTCCTGGATGAGCCCACGATCAGCGGCGGATAAGTAGGGTAGGTATTCATCGGCTCCCTCCTATCATATCTCTAAGCCCTTGTTTGTTTCTATTTATGCCGTCGATTACGATGCTTATCACCTGCTCGCCTAAATCCTGCCTTACGGAGGTATTGGCTACTTTTATATCCTCTTTGGACTGATTTATAATCTCTATTTTTACGTTGTTTAGTGATGTGGCAATCTGCGCTTTTACGCCCAAATCGCCATTGCTCGTCCTGGTTAGCGGCATGATAGCCTCGGGGCTACCGCCGTTTTTCTCGCCCATTACGCCGATGTCGGGAATACCGCCTTTGGCAAATTTAAAAAAGGTCGGTTTGCTTACGATAGAGTTAGCGTAGCTATGCAGGTCGGGGCTTGAAAATACGCCGCCTTGAGCTGCTAATTGAAACCTCGTGCCGGCAAACAGCCCCGATCCCGTCTTATAATACGCGGACGAGTTTAAAACCTCCGGCATTCCCCCGCTAGGCAAGCTCGCGCTCGTCGTGTCGCCGCCGCCGAACATCCCCATTATTCCTTGTCTAATTGCCGCTATCATCTGCGAAATGATGAATTCTTTAACCAGGGCCTTATAAATTTGCCCTAATACGTCTTGGGCAAGGTCTCCGAATTTCATAAATTTATCACTCGAATAATCTAAGAAATTGCCCATCGCGCTTTCAAGCCCTGATAGCCCGTTTTGCATAACTTGCCCCCAGCTTGAAGCATCAAACATCTGTTTTTGGTAAAGCTGTTCCTCTAACGCCATCGCGCGGGCGTAGTAATCTTTGGTGATCTCGCCTTTTTTTAGCATAGCCGTATATTGCTCCGCAGTATGGCTATGCTCTATCTCCACTAGACGTATACGCCTAGCCGTTTCGTCGCTTATTAGCTCCGTTTGGCGTTTAGCTAAATTAAATTCGCGGTCTTTTAGTTTCAAATATTCGTTAGTGGCCTTGATTTGTTCTTGCTTGGTTTTTTCTTGCTCCGCCAGCTTATTTTTCGTCTCTTCGGCGTCTATTTTTGCTAGTTCGTTTTTTCTATATTCCGCGATTTTATCCGGACTTACGCCGAGCGCCGTCCACTCTTGAGCTTTCCTTGCAACGTTATCTCTTTTTTTTTCGATTTCGCTCATTCCGCTTTGGGCTATCTCTAAAAGCGCTCTGTTTAGGGCGCTTATTTGCTCTTTCGTTTTGGTCGCTTGCGTGCCCGTATTTTTGACGCTCTGTCTAATCCCCTCGAATTTTTCGTTTATTTTCGGTGCGGCGCTTGACATAGTGTCTTTGGCTATGTCTTTTAGCAGCCCTTTTGTTGTTTCTTGGACCAGATCAATATTTTTTTCTGTTTCTTTGTAGTGTTCTAAAAGTTTGCTTGACAGATTGGTAGAAATATCTATGCGCCCAAATCTAGTCTCGCCACCCCACAGGGAAGCTATCGAGTTATACGTTTTCTCCGCTTCGGTAATCATAGAATTTAGCCCGTTAGATAGCGTGGTGGTAGCCGTGTCGATTGCTAAAGCTATCGCGGTAGGTATTGCGCTAAATACTTTATCTACGGCAAGCCCCAGCCAGATGACTGCCGTTCCCATAAGCTGAAAGCTACGATATACGTCAAGTCCAAACTCGACAATGTCGCTGCGGTTATCTTTGATCCAATCGGCTATTTTTTCTAAGCCCTGCGACATTCCGCCCGTCGCGCCCGCGGCTTCGTTAAACTCTGCCACCAAAAGCGACATTTCAGTCTTTAAATCGGTAAATGCCTTGCCGACGGTTACCGGCATTTGGGCGGCATCCTTACTAATCTGGTCATACATTT
>NZ_CAJPMA010000060.1 GCF_905371695.1 uncultured Campylobacter sp.
TTTAGTTTGGATAAGATCGCGGTAAATAACGCGAAAAATAGTCTGCGGACACGCCCATCCGCACCAAATTCTCCCGCCTAGCGTCGTCATGAAAAATATGAATAAAAATAAAATTATAAACAAAAACGGCAATAAATACAGCTCTTGCATATCGAATTTTACGAAAAACAAATGCAGCGCGCTCTTATCGAAGCTTAGCAAGAAAAAATGGTTGCCGCCGAATTTTAAAAACGGCAAAAATATCGCCGTAATCGTGATTATAAAAAAAGTAAAATATCTTTTGGTTACGAATTTTTTCATTCGCGCGCTTTCCTTACGAAAAAACAAATTTATGTTATTTTAAGTCGCGATTATATTCTCGCCGCAGTTAAAATTTGCTAAATTTAAAATTTTTTAGCTATAATCGCCACTCATTTTAAACGAAAGGTGGTGAGGACGTTGCCTGGTATCAAGGTACATCCTAACGAGTCTTTTGACGAAGCTTACAGAAAATTCAAAAAGCAAACCGACCGTAACCTAGTCGTTACCGAAGTTCGCGCTAGACGCTTTTTCGAGCCTATGACCGAAATTCGCAAGAAACAAAAAATCGCGGCTCGCAAAAAAATGCTTAAACGCCTGTATATGCTTAGACGCTACGAATCTAGACTCTAACCGAACTCCGACCTTGAAAAAGGTCGGTTTAACCCTTATTTTAGCCTTCTTTGTTATAATTGCCCCGTTTTTAATTTAAATTTTAGGATTTTTATGCAAAAGCTATCCGTTAGCGAAGCCGCAGAAATTTTAGGCATAACCAAAGAGGCCGTCTATAACCGCATACGGCGCGGCTCGCTAAAATCACTAGAAAAAGACGGACAAAAATTCGTAATCCTAGAAAAAGAGCCGGAAAACCAAAACCCAAAAAGCGCGCCTAAGCCCCGAAAAAACGCGAACGAGAGCGAATTCGTAAAATACTTGCTAAACGAACTAAACGAGCTAAAAGCGCAAAATTTGAGCCTGCAAGGCGATAAAGAGCGACTCTTTAAAGAAAAAGAGCAAATGCTAATTACGAGCAAGCAAGAAATTTCGCAAATTTATAAAGAACGCGACGAGAAACTAACGGCGTTTTTAAACGCGATGCAAAAGCCGTTTTTAACGCATAAAGACGAGCCCGCGATAGAAGCGGTAATCGAAAACGAAAGCGAGCGCGCGGGTGAAAAAGAAAAAAAATGGCAAAATTTGAGCGAATTTTTACGCGAGCGAAATTTAGATGCCAAAACGCGCAAAAAAGCGCAAAAGGCCCTAATAAAACATATCGGACGAAGCAAATTTATAAAATTTAAAGACGGCGTAATTTTAATTAGAAAAAACAAAACGTTAAAAGAGGTAATAAATGAAACACGTTAAAAAAATCGCGACTTACGCGGCGATAGGAGGATTTGGCGCTGTAGTAGCGGCGGGACTTGCCGGATGCGGCGATAGCGAGCAAAACGGAAGCGAAACGCTAAAAGAAGCGGCGCAAAAAACGGGAGCGTTCGTAATAATCGAAGAAACCGCGCCCGGCAAATACAAGGTGCTAGAAGAGTATCCCAGCAGTGAAACGCGCGTGGTCTTAAAGGATATGAACGGTACCGAGCGGGTGCTTAGCAAAGAAGAAATGAATAAGCTAGTCGCCGAGGAAAACGCCAAAATAGACGCGGGAACGTCGAATTTAACGAATCCCTCCGCGCAAATTTCAAGCGGCGGAATGAGCCTGGGCGAGACGCTTTTAGCTTCGGCGGCCGGCGCCATCATCGGCAGCTGGATCGGAAATAAGCTATTTAACAACCAAAATTTCCAAGCCCAGCGCCAAAATTCATACAAAAATCCGACGACGTATTCGCGTAGCGTAGATAGCTTTAATAAAGCTAAGCAAAGCAGCGCGAGTAGTCCCAAGGGTAATACTAGGAGCGGATTTTTCGGTGGCTCGGGAGGCAGTTCGTCGTCATCGAGTTCGTCGAATTCTTACGGCGGGTAAATGTGCGCCGCGCCTAGCCGCGCCCGTGCTTCCGCTCGTTGTTTTACGCTCGAAATTCGGCGAAATTTCGGGTTAAATCTTGAACGCAAATTTCCGTAAACAAATGGGCGGACGGCATAACTCGGCGAAATCCGCGCGCTCTAAATGCGAAATCTATCCGTCAAAATCGAGCCAAAAACAAAAAATCTTAAATTTCGGAGAAAAAATGATAAATCTTAAAAAAGTCCAACCGCTAACGAACGAGTTTATGGAGCAAATCGGCTTTGCGTGGCACACCGACGCAGACGGCAGCGGCTACGTCGCGGACGAGATCGTGGAGGTTAGTCCAGGCGAGGCGGAGGCGTATTATAACGCCGCAAACGAGCTTTACGATATGTTCGTCGCAGCCGCGCAGCACGTCATCGACAACAATCTTTTTCACGAAGTAGGCATCCCGTTTAACCTCGTCGAACTCGTCAAGCAAAGCTGGGAAAACGAAGTTTGCTGGCATCTTTACGGCAGATTCGACCTTGCGGGCGGCCTAGACGGCAAACCTATAAAGCTCATCGAATTTAACGCCGACACGCCTACCGCGGTATTTGAGACGGCGATCATCCAATGGGCGATGTTAAAATTTAACAAAATGGACGAAAGCAGCCAGTTTAACGACCTTTACGCCGCGCTTACGGAAAATTTCAAGCGCCTCGTCGTGCTAGACGGCGATACGGACGAATTTTCGAGGTATTACGAGGGCTGGAAAATTTTATTTAGTTCGGTAGCGGGCAGCATCGAGGACGAAAATACCGTGCGCCTACTTCAAAGCGCGGCTAGCGAGGCCGGATTTACGACTGATTTCGCTTACGTAAACGAGGTCGAATTTAGCGACGAAAACGGCATTTTTAAAGGGGACGAAAATTTCGAATACTGGTTTAAGCTCGTGCCGTGGGAGGATATCGCCGTGCAAGAAGGAGAGCTTGCGCTAATACTTAAAAATATATGCGCCGCCAGAAAAGCCATCGTGCTAAATCCAGCTTATACGCTTATTTTTCAAAGCAAAGCGATACTTAAAATTTTGTGGGATCTCTATCCTAACCACCCGCTTTTACTCCGCGCGGACGACAAGCCCCTTAGCGGCGTAAAATGCGTAAAAAAGCCGATTTTCGGGCGCGAGGGTGCGAACGTAAGCATAATAGAAGCGGGCGGCTCGGTCAGCGCGCAAAAAGGCGGCGACTACGGAGCGAACCGCGCGATCTATCAGGAATTTTACGAGTTTAACAAAGACGGAGCGGGCGATAGCTACCAAGCGGGCGTATTTTTCGCCTACGAGGGCTGCGCGCTGGGATACCGCAAAGGCGGCGAAATTTTGGATAACTACTCCAAATTCGTAGGACATTACATAAAGGATTAGGCTTGAAAATCGTTTGCCTAGATGCCGCGACGCTGGGCGCGGACGCGGATTTGAGCATATTTGAAAAGCTAGGCGATTTTACGCGCTACGAGACGACCGCGCCGGAACAAACCGCGTTACGCCTACAAGGCGCGGACGTCGTTATCACCAATAAAGTCGTAATAGATCGCGCCGTAACGGACGCGACTAGCCTAAAACTAATCTGCGTAAGCGGCACGGGCGTAAATAACGTAGATCTAGCCGCCGCGAAAGAGAAAAATATCGCCGTAAAAAACGTCGCGGGCTACTCGACTAATAGCGTTACGCAGCATACTTTCGCCTGCCTTTTTACGCTGCTAAATCGGATAAAATTTTACGGCGACTACGCGCAAAGCGGCGAGTGGGTAAAAAGCGAAATTTTTACTAATCTTAGCGCGCCGATAACCGAGCTTAACGGCAAAAATTTCGGCGTCGTAGGACTGGGCGAGATCGGGCGGAACGTCGCTCGTATCGCCGCGGCCTTCGGCGCGAACGTAAGTTATTATTCCACTAGCGGCGCTAATACGAACGCCGAATTTAAAAGGCGAAATTTAGACGAGCTTTTGCAAAACTGCGACGTCGTTAGCATCCACGCCCCGCTAAACGAAAATACGCGAAATTTAATTAAAGAGCGCGAGCTAAATTTAATGAAAAAAGGCGCGGTGCTTATGAATTTCGGACGCGGCGGCATCGTGGACGAAAGCGCCGTAGCCCGCGCGGTAGACGAGCGAAATTTGCGCTTTGCCGCAGACGTTTTAGAGCGCGAGCCTATGGCCGAAAATCATCAGTTTTTAAGCGTGAAAAACGGGCAAAATTTGCTAATCACGCCGCACGTAGCGTGGGGCAGCGTCGAAGCGCGAAAAACGCTTATTAAAAAGATCGCCGAAAATATCGAAAATTTCGTAAAAGAGCGCGGATAATGGGATACGACGTAAGCTATCACGCGATTAGCGAAGCAGAAATTACTCAGTGGTATTTCGCGCCTTTAAAACTTGCGCGAAAAGGCGAATTTGGCGCCGTTTTATCGCTGGCAAAGCAAAGCGGCGTAGAGGAATTTTACGCGCAAAAATATAAAGATACGTTAAGCGCGGCGCTAGAATACGGCTCGGACGCGGATTTTAACCAAACGCACGGATTTTGCGTCGCGGTCGCGCAGGGATTTTTTAGAAAATATTTTTATACGCGCGGTACGGCGTTTAGCTTTTTAGCGCGGCAAAACGCAAAATTTCAAAGCTATATCGGCAACTGGCGCGAAATTTTGCCGAGCGAATTTTTAGAAAATTTTAACGGGCAAATCCATAACGAAATCACGCAAAACTACTGCTGCGGTGCGTATATAAACGCGCAAAACGTAGCAAGTCTAAAAGCGCGCTACGATGCGGGCGGCGAAATAAAAAGCATGCTGGACGAATTTTATGCGCAAAATTTACCCGCGTTTTTAGACGCGTTAAATTTCGCGGCGCGGCTTAAAACGGGGCTACTCGAAGCTACCGAAGTCATCGAGCCAAACCCGCTTGATCTAAATACTTCAAGCTCTTATTCAAATCTTTTTAACTGCGATCCGCAGGGCGCGATCATCTACGCGCAAACCGCGACGCGGCAAATCGGCGAAGCGATAGAGCGCGATAAAGCAAACGAGAAAAAGTCGCTTTTTGATAGATTTAAAGGACTTTTTAAATAATTTTGAAAGGATGAAAAATGGCAGACGAGCATAGTTTCGACGTTAGTGCGGCGGTAGATATGATGGAGGTTAAAAACGCGCTGGAAGCGGCAAAAAAAGAGGTCGGCGCAAGATATGATTTTAAGGGACTTACGGCTACTATCGAGCTAAACGAAAAGGATAAAAATATCGCGCTTTTAAGCAGCTCGGATAACAAAATCGACGCGCTAAAAGACATCGTGATCTCAAAACTAATCAAGCGAAATATTCCTCCGGTAGCCGTTAGCGAGGGCAAACGCGAGAGCGCTAGCGGCGGCAATGTAAAGGCGACGCTAAAACTAAACGACACGCTAGACGGCGAAAACGCGAAAAAAATCACCAAAGCGATCAAGGACGCCAAACTAAAAGTAACGGCGGCGATCCGCGGCGAAGAGGTGCGCGTAACGAGCAAGTCTATCGACGAACTACAAGAGTGTATTAGGCTGATTAAAGGGTTAAATTTGGAACTTCCGATAAGTTTTAGGAATTTAAAATAGCGCGCTTTGCTTTACTATACCGTCGCCTTCTTAAAATTTTTGCTCGGCCATTGCGGATAAAGCGACCTCTGGCGCAAAATTTTAAGTCGCTTAGCCTAGCTTGGCGAGATACTTTCGCTTATATTTTTGCGCTCGAATTTTTGCGAATTGGGCGAAATTCAGGGTTAAATTTTGGCAAAACGGCGAATTTTGGGCGTAAATTTCGTTTCGCGCGGCGATCAAACGAAGTAAATCTTAAAGGAATATTTTGAAAAATTTTATCTTTACGGCGCTATTTTGCGCGGCGATTTCCGGCTTTTTTGCCGGTTGCGCGCTGCTTGAAGGGCCTAAAAATATCGAAGAGCTAAGCGGCGACGAAAAAATAAACGAGTGCATAAAGCTTCACGCTCATGTAAAATCGCTCGAATCGCACCTGCTAGATATCGATAATTGCTACGCGAACCCGAGCACGGCGAACGATTGCGTAGAAACTTACGACGAGTTAGTACGGTCGGTGGCGTACTTTAACAAAGTCTGCGCAGACGAAAATGCAAATGCCGTAAAGCCCAAACTGCCGCGCTCTAAATTTTAGCGCTTCCGTGCGGCGCGAAAATTTTTTACGAAATTTCGTAAAATTTTTGCCCTTTTTCAAGGCGGGATTAATAAAATTTTGGCTATCCTTACAAATTATTAAAAAAAGGTAATTAATTATGGGTTTTAAAAATATCATCGAAAATTTTACCGTAAATTACGCGCATAACTCCATTCAAAGGTCGCTTTATAACGAATTTAACGTGAAAATTTTAAGCGAGGGCGAAAAATACGTAAAAACTCCGCGTGAAGGAAAAAAATACATGCTCTACGCGCACGTGCCATTTTGCCACACGTTTTGCCCGTATTGCTCGTTTCACAAATATCATTACGAACAAGAACTCGCCAAAATTTACTTTGAAAATTTACGCGCCGAAATGCGCCGAATCAAGGATGCGGGATTTGACTTCGCCTCGCTTTACGTTGGCGGCGGTACGACGCTAATCAACGAACCCGAGCTTGAAAAGACGCTAATTTTAGCCAAAGAGCTTTTTAGTATCCGCGAAATTTCCGCGGAAAGCGATCCTAATCACATTTCTCCCGAAAGCTTAAAGCGATTTGACGGGCTAATAGACCGCCTAAGCGTGGGCGTGCAAAGCTTCGACGACGAGACCTTGCGCCGCGTCGGACGCTACGAGAAATTCGGCTCGGCGGCGCAGGTGCGCGAAAAACTCGAAAAAGCGCTGGGGTTAATACCCGCTATTAGCCTCGATCTAATCTTTAACCTACCCAATCAAACGCGCGAGCAGCTAATCAACGACATCGCGGTCGCAAAGGCTATCTCGCCCGAGCAAATCACGCTATATCCGCTAATGAAATCAGAGCTCACGCGCGAAAATATAGCGCGAAGCCTGGGCGTTTCAGATAGCGATAACGAGCGGGAATTTTACGAAATCATCGTCGGCGAGTTTAAAAAAGGCGGCTACGTTCAAAACAACGCATGGGGCTTCGCGCGCGAAAATTTAAACGCTCTGCGCGACGAATACGTGGGATCAAATCACGAATACGTGGGCGTGGGCAGCGGCGCGTTTAGCTTTTTAAACGGCGAGCTGATAATAAACGCCTTTAACCTTCTTGAATACGGACGCCGCGTGAATAACGGCGAGAGCGCCGTCATCGCCAAATGCGGCTTTTCTAGGCGCGAGCGGCTAAAATATATATTTTTAACCCAGCTTTTCGACGGCTGCGTCGATATCGCCCGCTACGACGCGTGCAACGCCGCAAACATCCGCAAAGAGCTATTCGTCGAGCTAAATTTGCTTAAATTAGTCGGCGCGATCTACGAGCAAGACGGCTGTATCAAACCTACGTTTTTCGGGCGGTACGTCTGCGTGGTCTTAATGCGCGATTTTTACGCCGGTATGGATAAGGTGCGCGCGATATTTAAGGACGACGCGCGTATAAAACGCGGTAAAAATTTGCGAATAATGGGAGAAAATACGCAAGCAGATTACGAACAAGCTATCACGCGACCGCGAGCAGCCGTTTAAACGCCAAGCGCAAATTAAAGCAGCGATTTAAACAAAATCCGCCCCGCCCCCGTCGCTTGAAATTTAAAAAATTTTAGCTAAAATCTATCAAAATTTTAGGGCGACGGATGATTAATTCTCTCATAAAAGACAATATTTTCGGCATCGTAAAAATCGTAATTTTAACGCTTATTTTTAGCGCGCTGGGTATCGGAGCGCTTTCTTTTATCAACGAGCGATTGCTCGGCGCTAAAAGCTACGATTTCGCGCTCGCGGCGCAGTTTTTGGCGATTTTGGCGCTATTTTTCATAGCCTCGGTTAGCGCAAACGTCGCGCTTACTAATTTCGGGCACAAGCTGGTTTACGAGATTAGACGGCGGCTAGTAAAGCAAATTTTAGATACCGCCGACGAACGAATAGACGCCGTAGGCAAAGCAAAGCTAATCGCCTGCCTAAACGGCGATATCCGCACGATTTCGTTCGCGTTTATGAGCGCGCCGGGGCTTATTCAGGGTTCGGTTTTTATCGCGGCGGCAGGGGCTTACCTGTGCTACGTCTCGCCGAAGCTTTTTGCATTCGTATCCGTCTGGATCGCCGTTACGCTGGGCATAAGTACCTTTTTGATGAAAAAAATGCACGTCTTTTTTACGTCGGCTAGACGCGAAGACGACGAACTGCAAGCGCGCTACGAAGAGGCGGTCTCGGGACACCGCGAGCTCACGCTAAATCGCGACCGCGCGCGGATATATTTTAGCGAGTTAGACGTCGCGGCGTCCGCAAAGCGCGTTAGCATGACCAAGGCCGACGTCTACCACGCGCTTTGCGATAATTTCGCAAACGTTATGCTACTAGGCGTCGTGGGAATGTGCGTATTTTTGTGCGCGGCGCTAGGCTGGGCTAGCCTGCAAACGGCGGTCACGGCCGGCCTTACGATACTGTTCTTGCGCGGCTCGCTAATCGCGATGGTAGCCGCCGTGCCTACCGCGCTAAACGCAAAGGTTAGCCTAGATAAAATTTCAAATCTAAATTTGCAAGAATTTCGCGAAGATTTCGGCGTTTGCGCGCCGCTAAACCCGAGCTGGAAAAGTATCGAACTAAGGGGAGTAAATTTTAACTACGAAAACGAGGGTTTTAGCCTAAAAAACGTAAATTTTACGCTGCGGCGCGGCGAGCTAGCGTTTTTAATCGGGAAAAACGGCAGCGGCAAAAGCACGTTTTTAGACGTTCTTTGCGGACTTAAAATCCCGAGCGGCGGCGAAATTTTACTCGACGGCGAGCGCGTAGAAAGCCGAAATTTACGCGCTTATCAAGCAAATATTAGCGCGGTTTTGGCGAATTTTTACCTATTTTCGCAGACGCTAGGCGCACTGGGCAAACAGGCGAACGAGCGCGAAATAGACGAGCTTTTAGCGATACTTGAAATGGATAAAAAAGTAAGCGTCATTAACGGCAAATTAAGTCGCACCGAACTCTCGCAAGGTCAGCGCAAGCGCCTTAGCCTGCTAATCGCATTGCTAGAAAGCCGCTCGCTGCTCGTGCTGGACGAGTGGGCGGCGGACCAAGATCCGGTATTTAAGCGCGTCTTTTACCGCGAAATTTTACCTAGCTTACGCGAGCGCGGCGTTACGATTTTAGCCATCAGCCACGACGACGCGTATTTTGACGTCGCGGACCGCATTATCTTAGCGCGAAACGGCGTAATCCGCGAACTAAAAGAGGGCGAGCGAGAAAGCGCTAGCAAAGACGCGGTAGAAAAGCTGCAAGAAAGCTAAAATTTTATAATTAGTTACTTTTTTACACGCTTTATAAGCCTAAAAAGCGTATAAAACGTAATTAAAGCCAAAATTTTATAGAATTAATAAAATTTTCAAAGGTCTAAAATGTCTCACGCCGACGTAGCGCACCCGTATTTCGGGGCTTTCGTAATACTTTTTGCAGCCGCTTGCTCGTTTAGCTTGATAGTTTTTCTATCGTCTAAAATCGGTCGCAAGCTCGCTAACCGCAATACCCAGCGGCTGAAACTTTCGATCTACGAGTGCGGCCCGCAGGTAACCAAGCAGCCCAACAAGATAAACTTACACTATTTTATCTACGCGATTTTATTTATACTGTTTGACGTCGAGGTGATTTTTATGTATCCGTGGGCGGTAGATTTTAAGCTTTTAGGCGCGTTCGGGTTTATCGAGATGTTACTTTTCGTAACGCTTTTAGCTATCGGCTTTATCTACGCGTGGGGCAAAGGAGTATTTACGTGGCAAAGCATCAAGTAAATTACGCCGCAAACGGCGGACTGCCCGTGGTTTTAACGACCGTAGACAAACTCGTGCAATGGGGACGCAGTAACTCGCTGTGGGCGCTAAGCTACGGGCTTGCGTGCTGCGCGATCGAGATGATGGCTAGCGGCGCGAGCAGATACGATTTCGACCGCTTCGGTACTATTTTTAGAGCCTCTCCGCGCCACTCGGAAGTGATGATAATCGCGGGTACGCTAACCAAAAAACACGCCGAATTCACCCGCCGCCTCTACGACCAAATGCCGGAACCCAAATGGGTCATAAGCATGGGAAGCTGTGCGAACACGGGCGGTATGTTTAATACCTATTCGACCGTTCAAGGCGTAGATAGGATAATCCCCGTAGACATCTATCTGCCCGGCTCGCGCCGCTAGCCATCATCTCGATCGCGCAGCACGCAAGC
>NZ_CAJPMA010000061.1 GCF_905371695.1 uncultured Campylobacter sp.
GCTTACACGAGCGCTCGTAATACCCCATCATCTCGCCTATATCGCCTCCCGTTCGCTCTATCATCCAGCCCGCGTTGTAGCATCCCGGAGCGTATTTTTTGTTGCATAGAGTGTTGTTTATCGCAAACGACTGCACCTCGTCGCCCAGCTCTTCTTGCATGAAATTAGCTAGCGCCAAGCAACCGGGCAAATACTCGTAAAGGACGCAGCTAGCCTTGTAATACGCGCTAATCTTGGTCTCGCGCTCGCTCTTGTCCGCGGCCTTTACTAGATTATTTTTATAAAGTTCGCCAAGATAAAAGCAACCCTCGCCGTCTCCTTTGGCGCAGGCTAGGCTAAATAGCCCCTCCGCCGCGCCGTAGTCTTGCTTTAAGTTAGCAGCTACCATGCCCGCTTGCACGCACTCTTTGGTAGCGTTTAGGTCGGGATTTTTGCATTTTTTGACCTTTTCTAGCGTATCTGCGGCCAGCAATGGCGAAAGGCCGGGCTCGCGCGAATAAATTTATCGCCGCAAGCAGCGCGATGATGAAGAATTTCATTCGTATCCTTTTAAAATTTAATGTGCGATTATAGCAAAAACGCGGGGGCGTTTTTCGGCTCGGACGAGAAATTTAGGCGCGATCGGAAATTTCAAGCAAATACAAAACGCATAAATTTATTAGACTTAAATAATCGGCAAAGCAAAAGCCGCGAGCCTAACCCCGCGCTTTGGCGATGCAAGCGGTGACGGCATCCATCAAGGCGCCGCGAAATCCGCCGTTTTCAAGCGCGGCAAGTCCTTCTATCGTGGTTCCCGCCGGCGAGCAGACCTCGTCTTTTAGCGCGGCCGGGTGCTTGCCGCTTTGGATCAGGCGCGCCGTCCCTTCCACGGCTGCCGCAACGGCGTCGTAGCAAAGCTGCCTAGGCAGTCCGCCCCGCACGCCGGCATCCGCCGCAGCCTCGATAAAAGCGCACGCATACGCCGGCAAGCTTCCCGCGATGCCCGTAAATGCGGCAAACCCAGTCTCGTCTATCTCGTAAATTTTGCCTATTTTTGCGATTATTTCGCGCACGGTCTCTTTCTTAGCCTCGCTAAATCCAGCGTCAAAGCAAAGAGCCGTGGCCGACGCGCCGATGCAAGCTGCTATATTTGGCATCGCGCGAGCGATATAAACGCCCTCGCCTACGATTTGCCTAGCGCGATTTATGCCAAAATTAGGCGCCAAAAGAAGCAAAATTTTGCCCGCAAGATCAGGCGCGATCAGGCGCAAGATAGCCTCGTAGCTAGCGGGCTTAGTAGCCAGCACGACCGCGTCCGCTTCGCGCGCTAGATCCGTTTCGCTCGCGGCTATTTTTACGCCGAATCTCTGCCGCAAGGCTTCGTTTTTACTTCTGGCGCAGGCTATGATTTCAAATTTCGTCTTTTTTTCGCATTCGCGCGAGCTCGCGTTTTTATCCGTTTGCGCTAAATTTTCCGCCCTTTGCGCCTCGCTACCGCCGCTGGATTTTCGCTCGTCCTCGGCCGAGCTTCGCACTGCGCCGGCCTCGTCAGATTGCGCGCGCCAAAGCGCCTCTATCATCGCGCCGCCCATATTTCCGCCGCCGATAAAGCCGATTTTAGGATTTTTCATTTTGCCGCCTTTCTTAGAGTGCCGATTTTAACCGCTTTGCCGGCAAGCGCCTCGCGTACCGCCGCGCTATCCGCCCAGATCGCGCCCGTAACCTGCCCAGGCGCCAAGGTATAAACGCCGCCCGTCTGCGCCTCGTCGCTCGCCTTAAACTCGTTGCCCACGACCAGCTCATAGACGTCTTTCGTATCGTTTTCAAATTTGATCGCCGCTTTTAGCGTCGGCGCTTCGCCCTGCTTTGCCGCGCCTGCGTACTGCTCGAGTACGTTTTTACTAAGCCTGCCGTAGACGCCGCCGAATTCGTCCAGATATATCCGCACGGCGCGCTTGTCCGAGTTTTTGCCGCCCTTTTCGCCCTTGCCGGCGCTAACGCTCATCTCGTAGGCGGTTTCTCCCGTCGGGAAATCCTTAAATTTAGCGTCCGGGACGAAAACCCGCACGTTGTCCGTTACCGTTTTCGTCTCGTGCGTCTGCGGCGTTATACCCGTTAGCACGAGCGTGGATTTCACGTCCGAGCTTTTATCCGAAGCAAGCGCGGAGATCGGCACCCGCGTAAGCAGCGTCGTCTCGTAGCAGCCGCTAAAAATAAACGCCGCGGCAAGAGCTAAGATAAATTTTAGTTTTTTCATCGGTTTCCTTTAAAGATTTTGCCTATTTTAGCAAAATTTCGCCTTGCATGTCTGCGCGCCGACTCGCGACGGGTCAAATTTCATCGCCGAAAAAGTCGCCGTCAATATCGCAAATCTCGATATTTTGCCGCACTTGGACGCCTAGTTTGTATTTTATCATCAGCTCCGCCAGCCGCTCACCGTCGATCAAAACGACCGTGTGACTTTGCACGTTTGCCGCATACTCTTTGGCATCTTTGCTAAATTTTGATGTCGTGATAAATACGCCCTTTTTGGTCTGCTTATCCGAGATCGCGCCGACGAATTTTTGAATTTCAGGGCGTGAAACTGCGCCTTGCCAGCTTTTAGCCTGCACGTAAATTTGCGACAATCCAAGCTCGTCCTCGTCTATGATACCGTCTATGCCGCCGTCCGCGCCGCTTTTGGTTAGTCTGCCTACTCCGTAGCCCATTTTTTCGAGCAAACGCGCCACCAAATACTCAAAAAAGCTCGGATCTTTTTGCGAAATTTCGTCTAAAATTTTAGATTTTAAATATTCATTGAGTTCATTTGTAGCTCGCTCTATGACTTCAATTGGAGTATAATTTAATTCTTCCTTGTTATTTAGTATATCTAATTGGTCTTTTTGCGATACATTTCTAATGCTTTTATTGTTAAATATTTCATGTTTCCATTTTTCAAATTCTTGGTGGACATTGTTACTTAAAAACAACTTTTTACCGTATTCGGTAATTTCATAAACACCACGCTCAACTCTTTTAATTAAACTCTTATCTTGATTATTTTCTCTAAAAGTTTCAGGTATTATAAGATAAGTCAAAGCCCATGAAGCGCGATCCTCGTAAACAAATTTTCCATTTGTAACGACTCTTTTTAATTCATCTGGTTTACAACAAAAGTCTTTGATTAAAAATCCATAAGCTTCACCATAAACTTCTCTAAGTGTCACTCTAGTATTTTTATAAATAAACTTTAATATCAAAAACATCATATCTTTATAATTTGGTACCATTGTTTTCCTTTATAGCTTTTAATTTCACTCAACAAATGTTTTAAATTTGCAAATTTGAGCACAAATTTGAATGTAAATTTTTAAGGCGAAGTATTTTTGTCATAGACGAGGCGGATGAGCAAGGGCAAAGGAGCGTATATATAATACGTGACTGCAACCCGCAGCGAAATCCAACGAAGTATATGACAAAAAGACAAGTCGCTAACGAATTTGCCCACTGCCGCGGACGATGTATTTATAGGTCGTAAGCTCCCTCACCCCCATCGGCCCTCTGGCGTGCAGCTTTTGCGTGCTGATGCCGATCTCGCCGCCAAATCCAAACTCGCTGCCGTCGCTAAAACGCGTAGAGGCGTTGGCGTAGACGACCGCGCTGCCGACTTCGTTTAAAAACCGCTCGACGTTTGAGTAGTTTTCACTCAAAATCGCGTCCGAATGCCCGCTGGAATGCGCGTTTATAAAGCCGATCGCCTCATCCGTATCTCGCACGGCGCGCACAGCCAAAACGAGATCCAAAAACTCGGCGCCAAAGTCGCTCTCACTTGCAGCCTTGACGTTTGCCGTGCCGCGCAACTCCGACTCGCACGCATCTAGCAGCTGCTCGCTCACGCGAAACTCGACCTCCGGCATCTCGCGCACAAGCTCCGGTAAAATTTCGCCCGCCACGCCCTCGTGCAAAAGCACGCACTCAACGGCGTTACAGACGCTTGGACGCTGGGTTTTGGCGTTTTTAATTATCCTCGCGGCCTGCTTTAAATTTGCGCCTTCATCAACGAAGATATGACACACCCCCTCGCCCGTCATGATGATCGGCACGGTCGCGTTTTGCGCGATAAAATCTTTTAAGCTCTTACCGCCGCGCGGTATCAAAACGTCGATATACTCGCCCATTTTCGCCATTTGCGCCACGATTTCGCGTTCAGCGCTCTCCACGAGCTGCACAGCGCCTGCTGGTAAGCCAAATTTCGCCCCCGCTTCGTTAAATAAATTTAGCAAAAAAATGTTCGAATTTAGCGCGATGGCGCTACCTCGCAGGATCGCCGCGTTGCCGCTTTTTAGCGCCAGAGCCGCCGCGTCGATGCTGACGTTTGGGCGACTCTCGTAGATGATGCCCAGCACCCCCAGCGGCACGCGCACGCGGCTGATTTGCATGCCATTTGGATGGCTCCAGCCGCCTAGATTTTCGCCCACGACCTCTGCAAAGCCCGCCACCTCGCGCACACCCTGCGCCATAGCCTCGATACGGGCGTCCGTTAGTCGCAGACGATCGAGCAATGCCGCACTAAGCTCCGATTTCTCGCCGTTTGCAAGGTCTTTGGCGTTTGCCGCTTTTATCGCGTCCTTTTGCGCGAGCAGCTCGTCCGCTACGGCGTTTAAAATTTCAAATTTAGCCCTGCTATCAAGTCTCAAAAGCTCGCCGCAAGCGGCCTTTGCGCGCTTACAGATCTCTAAAATTTCGTTCATTTTCGCTCCTTAATCTATAAAAACCGTACGCAAGCGTCCCGCCCCCCCGCAAGCGCGGTAAGGCAAATTTTAGCGATGCGTCTACCAAATTTTAGCTTTAAATTTGACCTGATTATAGCTAAATTCGTCCGGATTTCATGTGACCGTAAAAATACGCTATAATCCTTAAAATTTTATGAAAAGGAAGCAAATGGGCGGGATAAAAGAGTTTTTAAAACACGAAGCTAGCGGCGGGATTTTGCTGATGATCGCTACGGTCGCGGCACTACTATGTCAAAACACGTTTTTGAGCGATTTTTACAACGAGTTTTTAAAGACCAAATTTACCGTGAGCTTCGGCGAATACGGGCTAAGCAAACCCTTGATCTTGTGGGTAAACGACGGGTTGATGGCGGTATTTTTCTTTCTCATCGGACTCGAGCTAAAGCGCGAAGTGCTAGAGGGCGAGCTAAAAAATCCGTCGCAGATCGCGCTGCCTGCCATCGGCGCGGCAGGCGGCCTGATAGTGCCCGCGGTTATCTTCTATCTTTTTACGAAACACGACTCCTTCGCGCTTGGCGGCTGGGCGATACCGACGGCGACGGATATCGCGTTTGCTCTGGGGATTTTGAGCCTACTTGGGCCTCGCGTACCGACTAGTTTAAAAATTTTCCTCATGACGCTGGCGATCGTCGATGATCTTTGCGCGATCGTGATTATCGCGCTATTTTACACGAGCGAGCTTAGCGCCCAAATGCTTGCGGTCGCGAGCGTTTGCCTAGCCGCGCTTTTCGCGCTAAACAGACTCGGCGTAAAGAGCAAGGCAGCCTATCTAATCGTAGGCGCGGTGATGTGGGTAGCTGTGCTAAAATCTGGCGTTCACGCCACGCTTGCCGGCGTCGTGGCGGCCTTTTTCATACCGCTTAGCTTTAAAGACGAGCCGGGCAAATCTATGCTAAAAAGCATTGAGCACGACCTGCACGGCTGGGTGGCATTTGGCGTGCTGCCGATATTTGCCTTCGTAAACGCAGGCATCTCGCTGCGAGGCGTCGGACTGGACGAGATTTTGTCTCCGGTCGCGCTAGGCACGGCGCTGGGGCTTTTCGTCGGCAAGCAAGTCGGAGTATTTGGATTTAGCTTTTTAGCGATCAAATTTAAGCTAGCCAAGCTACCGGAGGGGTCAAATTTTATCCAGCTTTACGGCATCGCCGTGCTTTGCGGCGTAGGATTTACGATGAGCCTTTTTGTTAACGGCTTAGCCTACGACGACACGGACGTATTTGCCTACACCGATAAGCTTGCTATCTTGCTAGGTTCGGTAGTTTCGGGCGCAGTCGGGTTTATATTGCTAAAATTTAGCACCGAAAATCTGGGCACGGTAGAAAAACGGTAGCGAGCAAAGCGGCTCACTACCGCCGGCCGCCTCGTAATCTATAAATCAAATCGCACGCTACGTGCGCAAAGCTCGCAAACACAAAGCCGATAGCTAGCGCGACGGCTAGGTTGTAAAGCGCGCTGTCGTTTGCTAGGGCGTAGTCGTCAAATCGCACGTAAACGCCCCATCTGCCGCCCATTCCTTCAGGCGCAAAGAGCAGCCCGCTAAGCGCGAGAAAGCAAAATCCGCCAAGCACGAGGAATTTCGCCCCCGTCACGATCAAATTTAGGCGTCCAAAGTCTGCGCGGCCGTAGTTTAGGCAAAAGACGGCGGCGAAAAAACAGATCCAAAACGGTGCGGCGCAGGCGTAAAAAGCAATCACGTTTAGGCTCGCGCCGTTGTTTGCGAAATCGTCCAAAAACGGCGCAAAAACCCGCACGCCGCGGATAAAAGGCAGCCAAAATTTAAGCTCTAAAATCTCGTCCGAGCTCAAATTTAACGCCCAAATCCCAAGCGCCGCAAAAAATAAGACCCCGAGCGGAAAACGGAGCCCAGCCTGCTAAAATCGCTCTCTCAAATAAGCTTTTACGCGCCGCAGAGTCGTGCCCGAATTTGGTTTTCGTCGCTTCTTTTTCGTTCATTTTTTTCCTTAAATTTATCCGTATTTCAAAGTGCGCTCAAAAATCAACCGTCAAATTTAACGGCGACCGCACGGCTAGTTCGGGTAGTCAAATTTGATCAAATTTAGCCGCCGCGTCCGTTTAAATTTCGCCCGCCATGCAGGAAAATTTGCTCTAAATTTAGCGCAAATTTGACGCGATGACGACCAAATTTAGCCGCAGACAAACCGCCAAATTTAACCTAAATCAGCGCGATGTTGTCGATATGCAGCGCCTCATCCTCGTATTTGTAGCCAAGAACCGCCTCGATCTCCTCGCTCTTGCGCCCTTTTATGAGGGCTAGCTCGGCCGAGGAGTAGTTTGTTATGCCGCGAGCTAGCGCCAGACCGCTTGCGTCTTTGATAGCCAGCGCTTCGCCGCGCTCAAACTCGCCCACGACCTCGCGGATGCCGACTGCTAGCAGGCTTTTGCCCTCTTTTAGCGCCTTTGCCGCGCCCGCGTCGATAGCGACCGTGCCATTGTCCGCGGCCGAGTAGGCGAGCCAGTATTTACGCGAATTTATCCTATTTTTGCCTGCCAAAAATAGCGTCCCGACCTCGCAGCCCTGCGCTGCTCGCACGATGTTTCGCGGATCCGCGCCGTTTGCGATGATAAGGTGAGTGCCGTTTTTGGTCGCCATCTGGGCTGCGGTTATTTTGGTGCGCATGCCGCCGGTGCCGAATTTACTGCCCTCCGCGCCCGCAGCCGCTCTAATGCTATCATCTAAATTTTCGACCAAATTTATAAATTTAGCATCCGTAAAAATGCTTGGATTTTTATCGTATAGCCCGTCGATATCGGTCAAAATCACGAGCAAATCAGCCTCGATTAGTCCCGCAACCAGCGCGCTTAGCGTGTCGTTGTCGCCCACTTTTACGCCCCTTATTCCCTCGCCCACGACGGGGTCGTTTTCATTGATGACGGGGATGATTTTTTTAGCGAGCAAGGAGCGCAGGACGCTACGCATATTTAGGTAGCGGCGGCGGTCGCTAAAATCGTCCTTAGTTAGCAGTAGCTGCGCGACCTTTTTGCTGTGCGCCCAAAATAAAATTTGATAAAGATGTATGAGCGAAACCTGCCCGATGGCGGCAAGCGCTTGCTTTTCAACGATGGATTTTGGCTTGTGCGCGAGCTTCATCTGACCCATGCCAGCGCCCACGGCGCCCGAGGTTACGAATACCACTTCGGCGTTTTCGTTTAGTTCGCTTAAATTTGCTACGATTTGTTTGATTTTATCCTCGTTTAGCGAACCGTCCGCGTTTGCCAGCGTTGATGTGCCGATTTTTACGACGATGCGTTTCACGCCGCCTAGAAGCTCTTTTCTATCCATTTTACCGCTCCGAAATTTTTGAAAATTATACCCAAAACGGCTTATTTTAAATTTTAGCTTTAAAATGCGGCGGCGGCGCGAAATCTAGGTAAATTTAACCAAGCGGCGCGACCTTGCGGGCGGTTACCGTGCAAATCAAACACCTGATAAAACCTGCGCGAATTTAGCAAGGCGTTTCGTTTGCGGCAAATTTCGAGCGTTTACAAAATAGCGGGCGCAGTTAAAATTCGGAGCTAAATTTAAGCCTCGCCGCGTTCGTTCGCGCGCCATTTAATCCGTGCCGTAAATATCTAAATGCCGATGCGAGCGCAGCAGGCAAGCTAAAACGCGCGGCGAATTTACTCCGCAAAATCCGCATAAACGCCTAGCCTGCTCTAAGATTCAAACTCGCGGCAAATTTACGCTAAACGACAAAGCGCAAAATTTAGCTTAAATTTAGCCCGTAGACGCACATCTTGCACGAGTTTTTGATCTTGCTAAAAATGCGGAAAATTTTCGCCGCAAGGCACCATTTTTCAGGCCTTATGTCCATCATCACGCCCGTTTTTAAAAGCTTAATGCGCTCGTCCCACGCTTCAAGCGACCTCTCGTCGTCGATGCCGAGTTTAAATTTAGGCGGATTTGCGATATAGCGCAGTACGTCGTGCTTTTTAGGCTCTATGCTAGCGGCGAAGCGACTGAGCAAATCAAGCATAACTACGCCGCTAAATCTCTGCGCTAAATTTCGCATAAACGCCGAAATCTCAGGCTCGCTAAAATACATCGCCACGCCTTCTAGCACGAAGATAAACTTCGCTCCTTCGTGCCGCGCGCGCAGTTCGTCCATCCACGCGGTCTCAAACATCGAGGCTTTGAGGCTAAAATTTAGCGCGGATTTTGGCACTAGCTCGCCCCGCAGGTCAATGACGTCGGGTAAATCAAGGTCGTAAAACAAGGCACCCGGTAGCTGCTTTTCAAGCCTTAGCGGACGCGTATCAAGCCCAGCTCCGACTTGGACTACGACTAGCTTTTCGCCCGCGTTTTTGCGAGCGAAATCTAAAATCTCGTCGTCGAAAAACCGCGCTCTAATCACGGTGCCGGTTTTGCTAAATTTGCCGCCTTTAAATTTAGCGAAATCATAATCTATACGCTGCATAACCGGGCGCGAAAAGGGATCGCCCAGTATAGGATCCGGCTCGTCGTTATCCAGCGCGCGGAAATACAAATTTATAAACAGCGTCTCTGAAATCGCGTCGTTAAATTTGATATTTTTTGCTTGCATAGCTTCTCCTTTATGATAATCTATCGCAATTATAACTCAAAAAGGAGAAATCCGCGCTTTCATTTTACGCGGTTATTTATCTTTCATCTTCCAAATTTTGCGGTTTAGGTTAAGCTCGCTAACTATGGCTAAAAACCCGTCTAGCTCCCTAGCGTAGCGCACCGCGCCGTCGCTTCCTAGCAAGCTGGCGTTGATATCGGGTTCGAAATTATCCCGCCAAGTCTCGACTGCTACGTAAATTTTATCTTGCGAGATTAGTATATTTAGCGGCGCGTCGAGGCTTAAATGAAGCGTTAAAATTTTCTCCATTAAAACGGGCGTGAGCGCGTATCTAGCGGCGATTTGATCGCTTGAATAGACCTTAAAATACTCGTTAAACCGCGCGTCGTCCATATAGGCTCGCTCGCCGTAAACGGCTAAATTTTGCGAGCTTTTGTGGCATACCGAGACGTAGGCGTCGACGTTTTTGTGAAAATCGGCGGTAAATATCGCGCCTTCAAAAAGCGTCTCTCTGCGCTCGCCCTTATCGGTTTTTATAATTTTTGCGGCTTTAAAATCGCCCAACCGCACGCTCACACCCTCTACTTGCCCGCTAATTAGGTCGTTTGAGTCGTATTCGTCTACGCGGCAGTTATAGACGTGAAGGAAATCTTCAAGCGGCGTTTGCCCGTAAGGATCGTAGTTTAGCCCTCTTGAATTTACGAGCGCGCGGATGATTTTGTCTTTGAAATTTTGCTTGTAGGCCTTGATTTTAGGTGCGGCGCTCATAGAGTAGACAAAGGCGCCAAGACCGAAGGCTAAGGCGAGTGAGTCTTCTATCTTAAATTTTAGCGCCGTTAGTCCCGCGGCAGCGGCGATCGCCGCTAGCACGCTTATCGCGCTATATTTTTTGGTCTCTTTTAGCGTCT
>NZ_CAJPMA010000062.1 GCF_905371695.1 uncultured Campylobacter sp.
AAAAACGTAGCGCATAGCCTCGGCTATTTTCTCGCCGTCGTCGCGCGCGGAAAGCGCTTTTAGATTTATCGTAGAAGGATGCAAAAACGCCTTAAATACCTGATGTATTAGGCGCTGCGCCTCCTGCGCGTCGCTGTGCTTTAAATAGCCCTTTTTTAGAGCGATTTCAAGCTCTCGCTGCGCGCAAATTTTGGCCTGCTCGCGAATAGCTTTGATAACGGGGATACTAACGTCGTTTTTAAGGATTTTTAAAAACTCGCTCACTCCCGCTCCCACGATCGCGTAAGCTATTTGCGCCTGCTCCTCGCGCATAGCCAAATTTCGGCGCACGATCTCCTCTAAATCATCCACCGTATAAACGCTAATAGTTTCGGTGTTTACCAAATTAATATCGCGCGGTACGGCTATGTCGAAAAAATATCTATGAAATTCTCGCGGCTCGATTATCGCTCCCGTAATTATAGGATGGGGCGCCGCGGTGCTTGAAAATATCAAATCGTAATTATTTACGTACTCTTTTAACTTTAAAATACTATCCCAGCTCGCCTTTTCGCCTAGCTCGTCTACTAGCGCTTCTACGCGCTCGGTGCTGCGATTTACGACTATGACCTCCGCGCCCGCGGTTATTAAGTGGCGCGCGGCTAGCTCGCCCATCTCGCCCGCGCCTACTACGACGGCCGTTTTACCTTCTAACGAGCCGAAAATTTCGCGCGCTTTTGCGACGGCTACGGAAGCTACGGATATAGGGTTTTTTGAAATTTGCGTTTCGTTTCGCACTTTTGCGGCGCATTTGCAGGCGTAATGAATGATTTTACCGATCTTCTCGCCCGCCGCGCCTAAATCGGTCGCGAATTTAAAGTCGTTTTTAATCTGTCCTACGATTTGCGTTTCGCCCACTACTAGGCTATCTAGCGAGCTAGCGACCGAAAAAATATGGTGCGCGGCGCCGCTATCTTCGTAGATATCGGCCCTTTCAAACAGCTCGTCTTCGTAAATACCCGAATATATCGCCATGCAGCGCATCGCGTGTTCGGTCGCCGTTTTTAGATCGCTCGCGTAGGCTAGCAGCTCTACGCGATTACAGGTATTAATCTCCATGCATTCAATCACGCTCTTGCTGGATTTTAACAGCCTTAAAATTTGCTCTTTTTTCTCGTCGCTGTCGAAAGCTAGCTTCTCGCGTACCGAAATGTCGGTATTTTTATGTGTAAAGCTTATACTTAAATAATGCACTAAAAATCCCTTTCTATCATGCTTTTTACGATACTTTCAAGACCTTCGTTTTTATACTCTTTTATGGCTTCTAGCGCCTCGTCGCAAAGCGCCCTCGCCTCGTCTACGGCGCGCTTAACGCAGCCTAGCTCGGCGAAATTTCGCTTTATCCAAGCGCTCTCGTCCGCGTCTAACTCTCGTCCGCGCATTTTAGCGAGCTTTTCTTTGCCCGCAGCGTCTAGCGCCTCGTAAAGGTAGATATACGGCAGCGTCGTTTTACCCTCTTTATAGTCGTTTAGCGCGGGTTTGCCGAGCGTCGCGGCGTCTTGCGTGACGTCTAGCACGTCGTCTATTATTTGAAAGGCTATGCCTAAATTTTTGCCGTAAATTCTAAATTTCTCCTCGCTAAGTCCGGCCATTAGCGCTCCGCATGCGGCGCTAGCCTCGATTAAGACCGCCGTTTTGTAATAAATCATATCCATATATTTTTCGCGATTAGGATTAAAATTTTCGCCTAGCCGCACGTCCATTAGCTCGCCGATACTTAATTTACTAACCGCGTCCGAGATTATCCGCGCGATTTTGGGGTCTAGTTTAGATAGCTCGTAAAAGCCTTTGGAGTAAAGTATATCGCCTAGCATTACGGCGTTTTTTGCTCCGAAAAGCACATTTACGCTGGCTTTACCGCGTCTAGTCGTAGCCTCGTCTATAACGTCGTCGTGCAGCAAGCTGGCTAGATGGATAAGCTCGATAATCGCACAAAGCCGCAGCGTTTGCTCGTTTTGAGGGGCTATTTTTAAAACTAACTTCGAACGTAGCTTTTTGCCGGAGCTTATTCGTCCAAACATCTCGCTCGCGTCCGCAAAGCATAGCTCGTCTATAAAATTTTTCATAATTTCGTCGATTTTTTCCATCTTTGCCCCTAAATTTCGCTATTTTTTCGTCGGCGGATCGATAAATTCCGTATCGATCCTTTTATCCTCGTCGATAATGCCTACTAAAAAGCTAGCCTTTTTATTTTCGAATTTAACGAAAGTAACGTAAAGCTTCACGCCGTCGTTCGGCGGCATAGTAAAATCCGGCATCACGCGCTGCATATATGTGTTTTGCCCATGCCTTAGCGACATTATCATCTGGCGCGGATAGCGGCGAAAGAAACTTTGCACGACGATGTTAGTACTATCGAATATCGTCCAGCGAAAGTCGAAGCTGTCTTGCTTTTGCGTCGCTTTTTCAGTGATTATCACGCGCGCCCATTCATCCTTTTTAAGCTCGAACGTATGCACGGGCTCAAACGCGGGCGGCCCCGCAAAGACGCAAGCCGCGCAAAGAGCTAAAAAGGCTAAAATTTTACTCATTTTTGCTCAAAATTTCTCCGCTTAGCCCTATAAAAATATCATCCAGCCCGCTTTGTAAAATTTGCGCGTTACTAGCGATAAAGCTTTTTATTTTAGCTTCGTCAAAGCCGTTTTCGTCGCAAAATTCCCTCATCGCTACGAAAATTTCAAAAAATTTTTCAAGCTCGTTTCGCGCAACAGCGCGATCGGCGTTAAATAAAATTTCAAAAAATTTTTCTCTCGGAGTACTTTCGAAAATTCCCATTATTACCGCTTCTTAAAATAAAATTCTTCGATTATACTCATTTTTTCTTAAATCAAATTTCATCGATTATCCGCCTAGCTTCCTCGATCGTCGCTGCGTTAAACTCGGCGCTTTCGCTAGGAACGCCGAACCCCCAGCTAACCTGCATATAAGGCATTTTCGCGTTTTTAGCCGCCAGTTCGTCTTTCATGCTATCGCCTACGAATAGCGCCTTTTTCGCGCCCGTGCGCTCCGCGGCTAATCGCAGCATCGCGGGATCTGGCTTTTGCGGTACGTCCGCGCTCACTCCGATAACCTCGTCGAAAAGCTCTAAAATTTCGTTTTTACTTAAAATTTGCGTAAGCGTGCCGTGCGGAGCGTTGCTGGCTAGCGCCGTTTTAAAATTTCGCTCCTTACACCAAATAAGCAACTCCTTCGCGCCGTCGTAGCAACGCGCGTAAAGATCGTAGTAGGCTTTAAATTTGGCCTCAAATCCCTCTTTTAACCCCGCGTAAGGGCTATTAATACCGTAAAATTCCATCGCCAAATTTCGCCCCGGCTCGTTTATGGTTTTTACGATAAATTTCGCATCTAGCGGCGCTAGTCCCATATCGGCTCGTATTTCGTTTATCGTGCGCTCGATAGCCTTTTCGCTATTAATTATCGTGCCGTCCATATCGAAAATTATCGTTTTCACGCTTCGTCCTTGTAGTTTTTTTTATGTTTTTCTTTTTTGTAGGTTTTTTGATTCCTTAGGCGATCAAGTCCGTTTGCGGCGCGCACGAGCTCGTCTCTGGCACAGCGAGCTAAAATTTGATTAACGAAATTTTCAAGCGCTTTGGCATAGGGCTGATCTAAAAACACGGGTTCGATCTTTTTTAAAATTTGCGCGTTTTTATCCGCCCGCTCGTAAAACGCCGCCTCGTTAAAATCTTCTCTTTTAAGCGCGCCTACGGCGAATTTAGCGAATTTTTCCAGCGCTCGCAGATATTTTACGCGTTTGGCTTTTTCGTCTATTTGACTCATTTTTCTCCGTTAAAATTTCGGCAATTATAGCAAATTTTAAAAATTTATCTAAAAATTTACGTTTAGTTTACGTATTGCCTTTTTATTTATGCTCCAAATGTAAAATTTTGCCCGCAAATCCAAATTTAAGGGGAAAAAATGAAAAAAGATACCATTGCGACGCATTTCGGCTACGACACGAAGGTAGGCGCGGGAGCTATGGCGGTGCCTATTTACGCGACTACGGCTTACGATTTCGGTAGCGCGCAAACGGCGGCTAATCGCTTTGCGTTAGCGGAGCTAGGGCCGATTTATTCGCGATTAACCAACCCGACGCTAGACGTGTTAGAAGCGCGCTTTGCGGAGTTTGACGACGGCGCGGCGAGCATTAGCGTAGCAAGCGGGGAAGCTGCGATTTTTTATGCGGTCGCGAACTTAGTAGAAGCGGGCGATAATATTTTAGTTTCAAGCAAAATTTACGCGCAATCTTTACTAACCTACACCTTTAAACGCTTCGGCGTAGAAGCGCGAATTTTCGATCCCGACGAGGCGAAGGGTCTTGAAAAACTAATAGACGATAAAACTCGCGCGATATTTTTCGAAAGCCTCTCAAATCCGCAAATAGCGATCCCTAATATCGAAAATATCGTAGCCGTAGCTAAAAAGCACAAAATCGTAACGATAGTAGATAATACCGTAGCTACGCCGGTACTTTTTAATGCGTTTAAACACGGTATCGACGTAAGCGTGTATAGCGCGACTAAATACGTCGGCGGCCAGGGCAATACGATAGGCGGCATCGTCGTAAGCTCGAAAGGGCTTAATAAACTACTTAAAGCAAACCCTAGATACGCGCATTTTAACGAGCCCGATCCTAGCTACCACGGCTTAATTTACGCTAATTTGCCCGAAGCGTTTGATGTTTTTACGCTTAGAATTAGGCTTGGTTTACTTAGAGACATCGGCGCCACGCTCTCTCCGCATAGCGCGTTTAGTTTGATTCAAGGACTTGAAACGCTCGGTATTAGGATGAAAAAACACTGCGAAAACGCGCAAAAAGTAGCCGAATTTTTAAGCTCTCATCCGCGCGTAAAAGCGGTAAATTATCCGGGGCTAAAAACCGATAAATTTTACGAAAAAGCGCAAAAATACTTAAACGGCGGCGCGAGCGCTCTTTTAAGCTTCGACGTTGGCGATAAAGAACTCGCCGTTCGCGTAATTAACGGCGTTAAGTTATTTAGCATCGTAGTAAATATCGGCGACAGCAAATCGCTAATCACGCATCCTGCAAGCACCACTCACTCGCAGCTATCGCCGCAAGAGTTAGAAGCGGCGGGTATCGGCGCGGGAATAATCCGTCTAAGCATAGGCATAGAAGACGCGGACGATCTAATCGCGGATCTGGACGCGGCTCTTAAAAATGCCTAAATTTTAAACGAGCCCGCCGCAAATTCAGCGCGGCGGGAGCTAATCCGTAAAATTTTTGATCGTCTCTTTGTATAACGCTTGATTTTCGCAAGATACCAGCAATAAATCGCCCTCTTCAAATACGAATGAGCCCGAGGGCTTTAAATACTCGTTTTTACGCTTAATAAGTATCACTAGAAATTCGCGAGGCAGTTCTAATTCGGCTAAATTTTTACCGATTAGCTTCGAGCCGAAGTGCAGCGTGTGCCTGCAAAGCGTATGCATGTCAAAATCGCTAGAAACCGGCTGAGGCACCGTCTGCGGCTCTTCTAGGACGACGTTTAAGCGCTTAGCCGCCGCTCCTATACTCATGCCCTGCGCGGTTATGGAGATTAGCACCATAAAAAACACTATGTTAAAAATCGTATTTGCATGCGGCGAACCGCTAGCATACGCGTAAGTGGCGAGCACGATAGGCACGACGCCTCTAAGCCCGACCCAAGAGACGAAAATTTTATCGTTTAAGCTAAATTTGCTAAACGCCAGCGACGCAAAAACGCCCAGCGGCCTGGCCACGAGCGCTAGCCAAATAGATAGCCCTAGCGCTATTAGAGCGATTTTAGGCAGCTCAGAAGGAAAGACCAAAAGTCCCAGCGTCAAAAACACGACGATTTGCATCGTCCACGCCACGCCGTCGTGAAAGCCGACTAAATTTTTCTTATGCGCGAATTCTTTTTTATTAATGAAAATTCCCGCGATATAAACGGCTAAATATCCGTTTCCGCCGACTTTGACGCAAAGCGTGTAAAGAAGCAGTATCCAAGCGATCGAAAAGACGGGATACAACCCCCAAATTTTAAGCCTTAGGCGGTTAAAAATAGCTGGCAATAAAATGCCGAATAAATATCCCGCCGCGATACCGATGCCGAACTGTTTTAAAAGAGCGAGTAAAATTTCCGAGCCTTGCGGAATTTGCGAAGCCGAGATCATCGAAATAATGCTCATCGTAAGAAAGATCGCCATCGGGTCGTTCGAGCCAGATTCCAGCTCGATAAGCGGAGCTAGGTTATTTTTTAGCGAGATGTTTTTGGCGCGTAATATCGCAAATACGGCCGCAGCGTCGGTAGAAGAGACGATAGCGCCCAAAAGCAGCGCCTCTCCCCAAGAAAATCCTAGTAAAAATTTAGCCACCGGCGCGAGTGCGAGTGCGGTTAAAATTACTCCTAGCGTAGCAAGCGCCAGTCCTCGCCCGAAAATAGGCTTTATCGCGCCAAAATCGGTATCCAGCCCGCCCGCGTAAAGGATAAAAATAAGCGCCAGCATCCCGACGTTTTGAGCTACCGCCTGATCGTCGAAATGCACCCCCAAAAGTCCGTCCGAGCCCGCCAGCATCCCCACGCATAAAAACACGATCAAAGACGGGATGCCGAAACGGTCTGAAATTTTACTAAGCAAGATCGAGCAGATTAACAAAACCCCGAAGAATAGCAATAAATTTTCCAAATTTCACCTTAAATTTGACTTTGCGCGGCTACGGGCTTGACGGCTTTGACGGCGTTTAAATTTTCAAACGAAAATATATTTAACCCGTTTTTATGTTCGTAACCCAAATTTAGCTCGTGCGCGGCTAAAATACTGCTGACTATATAAAGCCCCAAGCCGAAGCTTCTTTGCGCGTCTTCGCCTTTAATGAAAGGCTGAACGTAAAATTCAAGCGGCTGTTTTAACTTCTCGCCGCGGCTCGTAAATTTTAGCGCGCCGCCGCTTACTACGATATTTACGTGCCTGTCCGCCGAATATTTTAGCCCGTTATCAACCATATTTTTAATAGCCACCGAAAATAACTTAAAATCGACTACTATCTGGGCTTCTTCCAAAATATTAACGCTAACTTGTTCTTTCTCTACCATCGCGATATCTAGCGCCTCGTCGATTAGATCTTCGATTAGGCAGGGTTTTTTATTAGTTAGCGCGATTTTAGACGTGGTCTGCTCGATGGCAGCTAGCTCGTTGATCAAATTTTCGAGTTTATGAAATACCGATACGAGCCGCTCTTGATTTTTGCCTTTTTCTATCATTTGCGCGGCGATTAGGCCTTTGGTTATGGGCGTTTTTAGCTCGTGCATTACGTTTCGCAAAAAGAGATGCCTGGACTCGTTTAGCGCCTTAATCTGGCTAATCGCGTCGTAAAATGCCTGCGAAACCTCTGAAATTTCGTCGTTTCCGCTGCTTACGTTTTTTATCTGATCTAGCTCGCCGGCGGCGAATTTATCGATTTGCCGCTTTAATTTACGAAGCGGCTTAATTTTAATAATAACAAAAACGTATGCGGCAAGTAAAATAAGCGCGACCACGATAAATACGGCTTGTATGACGACGTAGCGATAAGGCTGAAAGTCCTTATCCATCAAAAGTTTTATTTCGTCTAGGTGGCGCATTTTTAAATAATGGCGCTTTTTATACAAAAGTATCGCGCTACTGCCGAGATCTGCCGAAATTTCCTCTATCACGATAGCGTTTGCTAAAATTTCATCTCGCAAGGACGACTCTGCGATCTCGGACATCTGCGTGCCTTCCATTTGGCGGTCGAATTCGGCTTTATCGATTATACCGCTCATGTAGAATAAATTCGCTCGCGCGACGTTTGAGTACCTGTTGTTTAGCTCGCGCGCATAGTTTTGTTTGTCGTAATCCATTAGCCACAAAAACGCTAAAAATATAGACGTAAGTGCCAGCGCGAAGATAAAAGTGATCGTAAAAAATATCGACGAGCGCGACATTAGAGCACTAACTTGTAGCCGAGACCGCGTATAGCATGGATATAACGCGGCTCTTTTGGATTTTCTCCGAGCTTGGCGCGGATGCGGCCTATGATGACGTCGATGCTTTTATTAGTGCTGTCTTCGTTGATGCTCTCGCAATTATAAATTAACTCCTCGCGCGTTACCGCGCCGCTTTCTTTTTGAATTAGATATTTTAAAATGTCGTATTCGGCGGCGGTTAAATTTAGTCTAGCGCCTTTGAAATAAATTTCGTGCTCGTAGTCGTTTAGTGTGATGTCTTTTTGCTGGTTTTGCGCGCTAATCTCGTCTAAAACTGCGCTTTGCCTACGCAAGCGGCTTCTTATGCGAGCCAGTAGCTCTTGGGGATCGTAAGGCTTTGGCAAATAATCGTCCGCGCCGTTGTCTAGTGCGTTTACTTTATCGGTAATGTCGTGACGCGCGCTTGAAATAATGATAGGCAAGTTATGCTTTTTGCGTATCTCTTTACATACTTCAAGCCCGTCGAGTCCCGGTAAAGTAAGATCTAAAATAACTAGGTCGAATTCTCCGGTATTTAGCGTAGAAAGCCCGATATAAGGCTCCTCTGCGATAGTTACTTGCATATCGTAGTTTTGCAAATATTCGCTTAAAATTTCCGCGAGCTCGTAATCGTCCTCTATCATTAAAATTTTTATCATTTTTGCCTCGATTGAAAATTTTATGGGCTATTATAACCGAAAATTTTAAAATTTTAAGACCGACGAATAGCTAGAAGTTTGGCGCGGCGTAAAATTTAAACGTTGCGCGAAAATTTGGGATAAGGTTAGAATTTTGCTTTCGGTTGCGAGCGCGGCGAAGCAAAAATAGCCTCGCTTAAACGCGCCCGCAAAAGCGTATTACCTTATAACTAGGCCTTGCATAATGCCTTGCCTATTTACCCATACCAGCACCTTTTTGCCGCTAGCTTGGCGCACGCCTTTTTGAAAATCCTCTATATCTTTTACGATCTCTTCGCCGATTTGCACGATCACGTCGCCTCTTTCAAAGCCGAAATTTTCAGCCTTAGAGCCCGCTTTTACGTCGGTTACCAAGACGCCTACGACTTGCGAATTTAGTTTAAATTTATACCTAGTTTCGTCGGTTAAATTCGAAAGCGCAAGCCCTTCGATAATCGCGCTATCTTTGGCCACTTTCGCGTTTGCGTCCATCTTGGCTAGCTTGATTTTGGCGCTTAAATTTTTACCCGAGCGTTCGTAATTTAGTTCAAGCATACTGTTTGGCGCCAGCGAGCCGATTAAATTTTTAAGATCGTTCGCGTTTTTAATAGGAGTTCCGTTTGCAGAAGTTACCAAATCGCCTCTTTTTAGCCCCGCTTCGTCCGCAGGCAAGCCTTTTTCTACGCTTGAAATCAGCGCGCCTTCTTTACTCGTATAGATTTCTTTTTGATCGTCCGTTAGGTTGCTTATCATTACGCCGATGTAGCCGCGCTCGATCTTTCCGTCGTTAATCAGTTTTTTAGCGATATCTTTCACCATACTAGAAGGTATAGCAAAACCTATGCCGCTGCTATCGCCGCCGCGCGATAAAATAGCCGAATTAATACCCACTAGCGCGCCTCTGCTATCTACTAGCGCGCCGCCTGAATTCCCCGGGTTTATCGAAGCGTCGGTCTGGATAAAATTTTCGTATTGATTAAGCCCGATATTATCCTTATTTAATCCCGAAACTATACCCTGAGTTACGCTCTCGCCCACGCCGAAAGGATTGCCTATGGCAAACACCACGTCGCCGTCTAGCAGCTTGGAACTATCGGCAAAACTAATCGCCGCTAACCCGTTTGCCTCGATTTTAATCACGGCAAGATCGGTTTTCGGATCGCTTCCGATGATTTTAGCTTTGTATTCCTTACCGCCGTTAGCCAGCGTTACTAGAATTTGATCGCTATCTTCTATTACGTGATTATTCGTTACGATATATCCGTCCGTAGAGACGATGACGCCCGAACCCAGCGACGTACTTTTTTCTTTTTCTTTGGGGATGCCGAAGTTAAAGCCGAAAAATTCTCTAAAAAACGGATCATTAAACATTTCATTAACGCCCGCGTTTTGATTTAGCGTTTTAGTCGTAGAAATATTAACGACCGATTTTTTAGCTTCGCTGATCGAGCCGTGATACGAA
>NZ_CAJPMA010000063.1 GCF_905371695.1 uncultured Campylobacter sp.
TTGCTTTTTTATCTCTTTATATATAAGACCTAGTTTTGTTCCATACTGCGTATTTAGTCTATTTAATATCTCTTTAGCTACGACTAGCGGACTTCTTTTTATATCTTTGCTTCTATGCGTCTTTATATATCTAGTTTCCATTCTTTTCACCGATATAGCAGTATCTGTATAGATAAAATATAATAAGCTGCATTACGTCCTTGATCTCATTGTCGTCTATGATTGATGTGTGTTCTTGTATAATTTGATTAAAAATATCGGGATTTAATTTATTAGAATTCCTATCTTTAAAAGACAAAATACTTATTTTGATACTTTTGGCTGAGCGCTCTATATGCTTCGTTACATTATTGTCTTTAAAAAAATCGTCTAAAATCGCAAGTTTAGCTTCTTCCTCTTTTATAAACTCCGTATAAAATTGCTCAAGCCCGTTTATTTTGTTTTTAGTATCTATCTTGATAAAATCATCGTCATATTCTATTGCTTGGCAATCGCTTTCAAACTTGTTTAATAGCTCTATAATTTCCTTTGCATTGGTCACACAAATGCTCGATAATCTCCCTATGTCAATATTTATCTTTTCAACAATATTATTTATGGTTTGATTACCGTTTACTACGATATTGCTATTGGGATTATTCGAAATATTATTATCTAGCATCGTTATTTATATTCTGATCGCCGTTAATTACGATATTGCTATTGCTATTATTTGAAATATTATTGTTGCTAATATTTATTTTAGTTTTCTTTTTATAAACTTTATATCCAACAGCGCCTATAACCGTAACAACAAAACCGACGATAGAGATAATATCCATAATTGAAAAATTCATAAAAAACCTTAAACATTTACGCTTATTATATATAATTTCCTCTGAAATCAACGTAAAAAATAAGAATTTTTGTATTTATAGGCTTTTTGGGTTTATTTAAATATGACCTTAATATCTTTTACTATCTCTTTACCTATATTTTGCGCTAGCTCCTCGCTTGCGCGTTTTAAGCCGCCGTTTTTGTAGATATTACAAGCGTTTAGCAGATATGGATTTGCTTTTTGATCTGGGTGATTTACCTTTTTAATGGGTTGCACGCCCCAGTATAAAGCCTTTTTCTTTTTTGGTCTTATCATGTGTGCTCTCGTATCGCCGTGGACGCATTTGGCGTATTTTGCTTTTGGAGTATTGCCTTACCTTTATCTCGCTTGCGGTTGCTTCAAATACCATTATGTCTCTTTTTAAGATTGCCCGTTTTTATGGGTGCGGTCTTGCATTGTAAGTCATCAAAATTCTGTCGTAAAACCCATCTGATCTTAAAACCCAAAACAAATCAAATGACAATGCCGAAGAAAACGGCATTATAGCCGTGCCATATTTTGAAGATACTTGCGCGAGCGCCATAGATGGAGCGATAAACTACCGACGAAGCGTCGACTGCGTTAGCTTTATGGAGAACTTCCTGCGAGGCTTTTTACGCATTGGTGGCGACCTATCCAAAAGTCCATATAATTAACGCCAAAGGCAACAGTATGGAGCTTACTATCGCTAATGACGAACTGCTTTTATAGGTACTGCAAACGTGGGTGACGTCACTAGTGGCAACGTATATGTTATAAACTACGAAGGCGATGTGTTCGTTAAAAGGATAGAGAAAAACCCGACAACAAGAGCTATAACGCTATTTTCGGATAACGAGAAATATGAACCAATCGTAATCGATGGCAAGAATTTAGAAAATTGTAGTATCACAGGGTGCGTCGTAGAGCATATCAGAAAAGGCGTGATTTAAAGGGATTTTGAAGTTTTTGAAGCAAATTGAAGTTTGGATTTCAAAATGCGAAAAAATGCCTAGATTTTTACATTTTAAGTTCTCATTTTTTACCTTACGTCCATATCTATACAAAAACATTCTTGGCGCTATTTGCTCTACATTTTACCCATTCTTACTTTTTTACCTTTTGCATAAGATTTATCAAAAAACATTGCAATGCCGATACTATAAACGAGCAAAATCTAAGAATATTTTTATCTTGTTCAGTATATACTTAGAGAAATATATACGAGAGGTTGTAATAATGCAGGCTAGATTAAAAGTATTCAAAAGTGGTAATTCTTTGGCACTAAGGCTTCCAAAAAGTCTAAATTTAGACAACGTCAAAGAGTTTATACTAAAGAGTTTTGATAATAACGAAGTGGTTTTAACCCCGGTTAAAGATGATGAATGGAGCGGGCTGTTTAAGACTTTAAATGAGTTAAAAGATGCTGGAGTTAAATTTGAAAGAGCCGAGCAAAGCTTGCCGCAAGAGCGAAATTTCGGATTTAAATAATGTTCTTGCTCGATACCAATATTTGTAGTTACTTGATTTCTAGCACCGAGCCTTACAGTCAAAATATACTAAGCCATTTAACTAGATATGGCAAAAAGGATATTTTGATTTCCAGTATAACGGTAGCCGAAATGTTTTACGGTATAGAAAATTCCACTCAAAAAGAGCTAAATTTAAGACTTGTGGGCGATTTTATCTCAAATTTCGGCGTTTTGGATTTTACGAGTAAATGCGCAGCAAGCTATGGCAAAATAAGGCTTGAGATGAAAAATAAAAGCATAAGGATAGGCGATATGGATATGCTGATTGCTGCCGTAGCGCTTAGTAATGATCTTGTTTTGGTTACGAATAACGAAAAAGATTTTAAAGATATAAGCGAGCTTAGGATGGAAAATTGGAGTGTTTGATATAATATACGGTAAATGTAAAGCCTTCTGTTGGTTATATCGGAGGTTAACTTGAAACCAGAACGTACAACCAAAATAAAGATGGTCGAACTTATGAAAACCAGTCGTGTCGCTCTTGATAGACTACTAAACCCAGACAACGACTCGCTAACGCTAAGCACGCTTGAAAGTACGGCAGCGTCAGGCAAAAGACTAAGTATCTCGATAGTCTGACGGTTGCCGATAAATATAAATGAAAAATCGTCTAAAATTTTAGACGAAATTTTAGATAAAATATCGCAGAGAGAAAGGAATTAATGGTGCTAGACTTGTTGCGTAGACGTGTTACATCTTTTTATCCGGAAAGAGTCAAAATTTATACTCTTAAAAATACTATAGAAATCCCATTTTTAGGTACTTGTAGTAATGAAAAATGTTTTTACACTCTAGGTGTCCCTATCTCCCGGCCACGAATATTATCACTTTTACCACACCGTTAATATTAAAATATCAAAAAATGTAAAAACATCCGACAATTTCATGAAAACTAACGTCATAAAATTCCAAGCGCGGGCTTTTTAAAAAGTCTGAACGCGCTTAAAATTTAAGATATTTTCACGATTACTCCGCGCTATAGCTTGAGAGCATATCAAAAGTAGGCGCGAAAAATAGAGCTCCGGTGATCGGCGTGCTAAAATCAAGCAATCTATCCGAGTTGCCGCGCGGCTCGCCGATAAACATCTTATTTAGCATCGCTTCAACCGTCGAAAACGTGCTAGCATACGCGATAAAGTACGTCCCCGTCACGCTTCCCTCGACAAAAGGCATATTTCCGCGAACGACTTTTTTATCGTCGCCTACGTTTGCCGCGGCGGAGTGCGAGTTGCTAGGCTTTTCATCTTCGCTCATCTCGATGTCGTCTGCTTTCGTGCGGCCGATGACCTTTTCTTGCTCGCTCACGCTAGTTGCATTCCACTCTCTCATTTTGTGTTTATATTTTTGTACAAACACATAGCTTCCACCCTTAAATTTCGCGTCCTCGTCGCCGACTTTGGCAAAATAATCCCTATCCTCGCCGTTTGGATTTTCAGTTCCATCCACAAATCCAATAATCGCTCTGCCGTCGTGGTATTTAAAACCCTGAGTTTCGTCTGCGAGCTTGGCAAATTTAAAAAGCTCGGCCTTTACATTTTGCGCCATATCAAAGCAGTCCGCAGCATCAAGCGCCCTAATATGCACGTGGATATCGCCCGCGGTGCTTACGGCTTCGTGCTTATCGCCTTTTATCGATTTAAAATTTACAAGCTCTTTTGGTAGCGGTTGCGGGAGTCCTAGTTTTAGCCACGCGTCGTGTCCGACGGCGATTACGCAGTTTACGTTCGCCTCCGCGCCAAACCTTACTTTTGCCGTTTTATTTAAATTTACCACCAAAGCGCAAAGCCTCTCAAAGCCTTTTTTACAGGCGTTTTCGTCGCCGTTTAGTAGCCAAGTTTGAAAGACGGTGTTATTGCCCGGCGCCTGCGTTACTTCTTGCGAATTTATTTGCATTTTATCTCCTTAAAATTTTAGCACGATTATACCTAAATTTTAGGGCGGCGGCGGACGGGCGCCGTATTTTTAAGCGCATTATTATCTAAATAGAGTAAAATCAACTCGCCTTTATTCTCGCATTAACCCAAAATTTCCGCAAATTTAATTCAAAAGAGTAAAAATGTTAAAAATTAAACGCATAAACGAAAGCGATTTCGAGCGGATTTTCGTATTCGGCGACCTTCACGGCTGCCTTGGACTATTTGACGCGATGCTTGAAAAGATAAATTTAACTAAAAACGACCTAATAGTAATCCTAGGCGATAGCTGCGACAGGGGCGAGGATAGCATCGGGCTATATCTGCGCTACGCCGAGCTCATCGCGCAAGGACGGCAAATTTTACACGTTAGAGGCAATCACGAAGATATGCTTTATAAAGCTATTTTTGAGGATGACGCGCAGAGTTACTACACGTGGATAAATAACGGCGGCGAAGAGACGATAAAAAGCGCAAAGGCTCACGGATTTACGGACATTCCGCCGGCGGTTAAAGAGTTTATAGAGCAGATGCCTCACATAATAAGCTCCGAGCAAAGCATATTCGTTCACGCCGCCTATAATCCTAAAATTTCGCTAGAACGCCAAGACGAGGACTTCGTGATGTGGCGAAGGACGCCGTTTTGGCAAGAAAACGACGCGGGCAAAAAGATATACTTCGGGCACACTCCAAATCGCGACAACGAAATCCATGATAAAGGAAACGGCGTGTTTGCGATGGACTGCGGCGCGGTGTTTTTCGGACGGCTGGTTATAATGGAAATAAAAAGCGGCGAAAAATTCGAGGTAGGTTTAAGGAGGCGAAAATGACTTATTTTACGTCGGATTTACATTTCGGACACGCAAATATCATGAAATTTCATCCAAATTTTAGGAAATTTCAAAACATAAACGATATGGATAATACGCTAATCCGCCTTTGGAATTCGCGCGTAAATCCCTGCGACGAGGTTTATAATCTAGGCGACGTCAGCTTTCACAAGGACTTTGAGCAGACGCTTAAAATTTTAAAACGCCTAAACGGCAAGCACGTATTGATTTTAGGTAATCACGACCAAGAAATCCGCAAGCGCGCGGACGAGCTTTTAGAGATACGCAAAAACGATAACAACGCGCTGTTTGAAGAGATTTGCGACTACAAGGAGCTGGCGCTAAAACACGGCGGTGAGAGTTTTAGGCTCGCGCTTTTTCACTATCCCGTCTGCGAGTGGAACGGCGGCCATCACGGCGCTATCCATCTCTACGGACATATCCACGCAAACGTAGCGAAGATAAAGGGCAAGGCGCTAAACGTCGGCTACGACCTGCACGGCAAAATTTTAGAATTCGGCGAAATTTTGGACTTCGTAAAGGATTTGCCGCCCTACTCGCACGGAGGCAATCAATTCGGCGAAAACGAGGACGAGCAGACCAGAGCGAATAAGATTAGGGGAATTTTGGCGCTAATTAATAAAACGCTCTAAATTTTAAAAATTCGCCCTAAATTTTAGCTTGTAAGCTAAAATTTATTTTTGCGAGATTTTTGCGGCGGAGCGGGAGCGTATAATTTCGTCAAATTTTAAAAGGAGACGACATGAAAACACTACTGTCCAAAACCGCCAAAATCTTATCCGCCGCCGCGCTGCTAGGCGCATTGAGCGCAAACGCGTTTACCGAGGGCGAGGACTACGTAAAACTAGAAAAACCCCTTCCCGTAGAAACGGGCACTCTCGTAAAGATATTTAGCTACGCATGCCCGTTTTGCTACAAATACGACAAAAGCGTAACTCCCGCGGTCGTTAAAAAGGTCGCCGGACTAAAATACGAGCCGTTCCACCTAAAAACGAAAGGCGACTACGGCGAGCAAGCAAGCAAACTTTTCGCCGTGCTGATAGTAAAAGACCGCGCGGCAGGCACGGATTTGTTTAGCGAAAATTCGCTCTTTAAAAAAGCGAAATTCGCCTATTATAAAGCCTATCACGATAAAAAAGAACGCTGGGGCGACGGTAAAGATCCCGAAGCGTTTTTAAAAACCGGGCTTGACGCGGCGGGTATTAGCAAGGCCGACTTTGAAGCCGCCTTAAACGATCCTCAGGTAGCGCGGCTGCTTGCAAACTGGGACGCTAGCTACGACGTGGCTAAAATTCAAGGCGTACCCGCGTTCGTCGTAAACGGCAAATACCTAATCTATACCGCCAAAATCACCTCCATCGACGCCATGGCGCAACTCATCGAAGAGCTACTTAAAAAATAAGGCCGCGCCGTGAAATGGATAGAAAAAATAGCTAAGTGGCAAGACGGGCGCTGCCCGTGGCTGCTTATGGCGTTTATTAGCGCGGGACTCGTAGTCTTGGCGCACTCGCTATTTCAAAAATACGTCTATATGCCTCCGTGCGAGCAGTGCGTCTATATACGCTTCGCGTTTTTGTGTATGACCGCCGGCGGGCTAGTCGCTGCGATCGCGCCTAAAAACGCGGTTTTAAAGCTTGCGGGATACGCGCTGGCCTTTTGGGGCGCCGCGCAGGGCATAACATATAGCGTAAAGCTGGCTAAAATCCATGCCGCCGTGCACGGAGACGATCCTTTCGGCGTGCAGGGCTGCTCGACGGAGCCGCACTATCCGTTCGGCCTGCCGCTTGAAAAATGGGCACCCGATTGGTTCATGCCTTTGGGAGACTGCGGTTACGATAATCCCATGGTGCCGGACGGCGCCGTTTTAAGCTCTTTACAACAGTATCTCGTAGATCTTTACGCGGACGGGTGGTTTTTGATCCCTTCAAGCAAGTTTATGTCGATGGCCGATTGCACGCTGCTGGGATTTGGGGTGTGCGCTGTGGTGTTGTTAGCGATGGCAGCCAGCTGGCTAGTCGCAAAATTTAAATAGCGCATTGCAGGGCTTCGCTATGCTTTGTTGGATTTTTCTTCGCTTCACTGCGGCGGGCGCTCGGCCCGCCTCATTCGCAAAGTAAAATCCGCCGCGCCTAGCTGTGCCCGTAATTCCGCTCGTCGTTTTACGTTTAAATTTTGCGAATTCGGCGAATTTTGAACGTAAAATTTAAGCGGCAAAGGCGAGCTAAAATCCGAAATTTTAAAATTCTATGCGATAATTCCCCTAAATTTTAAAGGCAAAGCGTGTCGAAATTAATAGATTTTAGCAAAAGCGTAACGTTTAAATTTTACCTCGTCATCATCGCCGCAAGCCTCATGGTGACGCTGCTGGGAGTTAATATTTTCACCGACGCCAAAGCTCAAATAACGCGGCTTTCAAACGCCGGTAAAATCGCCGCGACGCAAAATATTTTAAAAATTTTCAGCTCCTGGTTAGACGAGCGGACGCGCTCGCTGCAAAATCTCTCCGATATTTTACAAATCGCGGACGCGACGGACGACGAAGTTAAGCTCGGGCAAATTTTGACGGAATTTCGTAGAAATTCCGACGCCTACGACGCGGTGCAATTTTTAAAAGAAAACGGCGAAATTTTCGTAAACGGTAAGAAAATCGCGCGCAGCAACGCGGAAAATTTCGACCGCAAAGAACTCATCTGGTACGTCGAAACCAAAAACGAGCTAAAACCGACCATAAACTACATGCCTCGCCACGTGATTTTAGGCGAACCCACGATAAACGTCTGCGTACCTAGCTTTACCGCGCAAAAGTTTGCGGGAGCGCTTTGCGGCGTGGTTAGGCTCTCTAAAATTTTTCAAAACATCAGAAATTTCGACCTTCCCGAGGGCGGATACGCGTTTATAGTCACGCACGGCGGCGAGATTTTAACGCCGCTTAGCGAGCCGCTAAAAATGAAAATTCAAAGCAAATTCCAAGAGCTGCTTTTGCAAGCCGACGATATTAAGGGGTTTAAAATCGGCGGGGATTTCGTATCTATCGCGCAGATACCGACGCTAAATTGGTTCGTGGGCGCGGGCGCGGACGACAGCAACGAGCAAGAGGGGCTTTTGCGGATATTTCGGTTTAACGGCGCGCTGCTGTTGTTTTCATTCGCCGCTCTCGTAATAATCGCGAATTTCTTGCATAATTTAATGTACCGTCGCGCGAAGGCCAAAAGCGACGAATACGAAATTTTGCTCGCTCACCGCGCAAAAATGAGCGAAGCCGGCGAGCTAATCGGTGGCATATCTCATCAGTTTATCCAGCCCGTAAATTCGCTAAATTTGATGATCTCTACGCTAAGAGCGCTACAAGAAGAGGGAAATTTGAGCAAGGAAGACTTGCGCGAAATTTTAAAAAGCGGAGAAAATTCGGTCAAGCTTTTAAGCGATACGATCGAAATTTTTAGAAATTTTTATAAAGCCGGCGAAGACGCGCGGGAATTTAGCGTAAAGCAAAGCCTACACAACCTGCTAACGCTCATGCACACCGAGCTCGCGCGCGCGAACGTAAGCGTGATAGTCGGCGATTTCACCGACGGGCTCGCGCGTCAAAAGGAAAATATCGTGCAGCAAATTTTGCTAATTTTGCTGCATAACGCAAAAGACGCGCTGATAGAAAAATTTAGCGACGCGAAAGAGCGCAAAATTTACGTTAACGTGAAATTCGAGGGCAAATTTTGCTTTATTAGCGTGCAAGATAACGGCGGCGGCGTAGATAAAGCGACGCAGAAGAAAATTTTCGCGCAGCCTAAGACTACGAAAAAAAGCGGCAACGGCATCGGGCTATATTTCGGCAAGAAACTAGCCAAAGAGAAGCTAGGAGGGGATTTAAGGCTGGTAAAAGCGAGCGGACCGACGACGTTTGAACTAAGCTTTACTTACGAGTAAAAGCGCGGCGCCGGACGGCGATAAACTTAATCTAAAAGGACGAAAATGATAAACGAAACGCTAAAATTTTTAAAAAATATCTCGGTGCTAATCGTAGAAGACGACGAGGCGGCTAGGACGCTTATTAAAAGCGGGCTAAAACCTTACTGCAAAGGCGTGCAGACCGCGAGCGACGGCTACGAAGGGGTGGAGAAATTTAGCAAATTCGGCGCGGACGTGATACTTACCGACATTCATATGCCCGCGATGAACGGTTTTTCTATGATGCAAGAGATCGCGCGACTAAAACCTCATCAAAAATTCATCGTTTTTACCTCCTACGACACCGATACGAACCTACTAAAAAGCGTCGAGGCGGGCGCGGCGCTATTTTTAAAAAAGCCTATCGACATAGAAAATCTTCGAACCGCCATCATCACTATCGCCGCGAAAACGGATGAAAAACTCGTCAAAATCACGGATGAAATCAACATAAATCTACAAAAAGAAAAAATTTACAAAAACGGCGAAGAAATCTACCTCACGTTCCTGCAAAACAAGCTATTTTGGCTCTTTGCCTACAACCTAAATAGACTCGTAACCTACGGACAAATCCAAGGATTCGTCTACGACAACGAGCCTATCAGCCAAGGCGCGATACAAAACGTCGTACTGCGCGTAAAAAAGGAGCTCGGGGTAAAGATAAAAAACGTCTCCGAGACGGGATATATGCTTTGTAATTAGCTCCTTTACCTTTTTATCGCGTAACGTCTAGCACTCGCTTTTAAAAGATCTTA
>NZ_CAJPMA010000064.1 GCF_905371695.1 uncultured Campylobacter sp.
CGCCGAACCTTACGCGATTGCGATGTTAGACATCGATCGTGTTGTTTATACGGCAAATTAACTCTTCTTTTTCAAAAGGCTTTGCGATAAAGTCGTTTGCTCCGTTTTTTAAAAATACCGGAGCACCGACGCTTTCGCTCGGAGAGGTCATCACGATGACGCCTAGCGAGTTTTTATCGCGCTCTTTTCGCACCTCTTTTAAAATTTCAAGTCCGTCTTTAACGGGCATTCTATAATCGGTAATTATTAATTTTATATCCGGATTATCGGCGAAATAGCCCATCGCCTCCTCGCCGTGCGCTGCGGTTAGCACCTTAAACTGCAAGCTGGTTAAAATTTTCTTTAAGTTATTTCTAAACGGCATCGAATCTTCTACGATTAGCGCCTTGTATTGCCTATTTTTATTTAGGCGGTTTATCATTTGAAATATGTAGTTGATATCGTCCATATTGCTTTTATATACGTAATCTACGATATCTTTGTGTATGAACGTCTGCTTGGTTTTCTCGTCTATACTGCCCGTAAGCACTATCGCCGGCAGACCCTTTGACAGAACGTAATCTACGATCTCTCCGTTGGGCGCGTCGGGCAAATTAAGATCCAAAATCGTCATAAAATATTCGCTTTTATTGCGCTCGATCATCGCCTTGGCTTCCGCAAAATCGTGCGCGACGTCGATTAGCATATCCTCTACGCTTTTATCCATCTGCTTTGCGATTAGTTTTGCAAGCGCCTTATTATCGTCTACTACTAGAATTCTCTCCATTTTCACTCGCTAAATTTGATAAATTTTAGGCGATTTTATCTAAAATTTTTTATGATAAGGCTTAAACTTAAACTTACCTTTATTTTAGTAATCCTTTCGCGAATTCTATCGCCTCTTTGCTTACGTGTTCGCCGCTTATCATACGCGCCAGCTCGCTTATCCGCTCGTCGTTTTTTAGCTCTCTTACGCTTGAAATTTCGCCGTTTTTCTCGACTAAAAAGTGAGAATTAGCCTTCGAGCTAAGCTGAGGTTGGTGAGAGATAGCGAAAATTTGGTAAAATTTCGCTAGTTTTAGCAGTACGTTTGCGATACTCATCGCCTCTTTCCCGCTTAAATTCGCGTCTATTTCGTCTAATATTATTACGCCGTTTCCGTCTTGTAAAATTTGCGTTTGACTCGCGATAAAGGCTAGTCTTAGGCGGTTTAGCTCGCCCGAGCTTAAATTTTTAAGGCTCGTTTCGTTTAGCGTTAAGCTTATTTCGTCCTTACCAGAAGCGTCTAAAATTTTAGCGGCGAAATTTAGCGAAATTTCGCTCATATAAAGCTCGCTTAAAAACGAATTTATCATACTTTCAAGCTCTTTTACGCGCGGTTTTCTAGTAAGCGTGATTTTATCCGCAAGCGCCTGCGTTTCGTCTTTTAACAGATTAAATTTCACCTCTAATTCGCGCTTTTCAAAGCTTAAATTTTCGTATCTTTCCAGCTCGCTTTTACGTTTTGCCAGCGTTTGCAGAGCTTCCGCGATACCTCCGTATCTATGAGAGAGCGAATTTAGCGCCTCGATACGGTCAAGCACGCTTTCTACGTCGATCTCGTCGAGCTCTTCCATATTTAAATTATCGCGAGCGATCCTTAGCTCGTTCATCGCCTCTTCAAAAAAGCTAGCGTCGATATCGCTTAGATTAAGCGCGTCGACGACGGATTTTTCAAGTCCGAACACCGCTTCGGCCCTACTCCACGCTTCGTTTATTTTATCTTTTTTACTTAGACGCTTTTTTACGTCCATTAGCTCTTCGAATTCGCCTACTTTCGGGTTTACGCTTTCGATTTTATTAATTTCGAATTTAGCGAATTCTTTTAGCTCTTCAACCTTTTTTTCATCTTCCAAAACTCGCGAAAGCTCTTTTGAAATTTTAGAAAATTCGTCGAATTTCTCAGCGAAATTTTGCTTTACGGCGTTAAATCCCGCCTCCTCTTTCGCCGCTAAAAAATCAAGCAACTCCAAAAATCTCTCGTTTTCAAACTCGTTTATTTCGCGCGCGGATAAATATTTTACGTGCTCTTTGGCGATTTGGGCTAAATTTTTCTTCGAAACGCTTTGAGAGTTGATGAAATATCTGGCGCTTTTGTCTTTTAAGAGCTTAAAAGTATTGATTTCCTCGTTTTCTATACCTAGCGCGCTCATATCAAAGACGTAATTAACGTCGGCTTCGATTAGCCTAGCTTCCGCGTCTTTTAGCCCGAAGACCGCCATTATCGCGCTCATAAGCACCGATTTGCCCGCGCCGCTAACGCCCGTAAATACGCTAAGTCCGCCGCCAAAATTTAGCTCGGCGTTCGTAAAACTTAAAAAATCTTTTATCAAAAGTCGCTCAATCATTATAACCCCAGTGTAATTTCTCTTTTAAAATTTGAAAATAATCGCGCCCGACGTGGCGAATCAAACGCGCAGATTTTCGGCTTAGGCTAACGGCTACGAAGTTAAGATTGGCCATTTTGTAGCGTTCTTGCCCGTCGATTACCAAAAGCGCGTCGTTTTGCGAGCTAAATTTCACCTCGTACTCCCTCGAAAGCACGATAGGGCGCTGCGTAAGCGAGTGCGAACACACGGGAGCGACCGCAAAAACCTCGCTTAAAGGGCTTATAATCGCCCCGCCCGCGCTCATATTGTAAGCCGTCGAACCCACTGGCGTAGAGACGATGACGCCGTCGCCTAGATACGAGTTAAAATACCGATCGTTTAAAAACGCCTCGACCCGCACGGCAGAGCCTACTTTGGCGCTTAATACGACCGCGTCGTTGAAGGCTACTTTTTCTATTATTTCGCCGTTTTTTTTGCAAAGCTTTACGTCTAGCATAAAAGGGCGCTCGACGTTAAAATTTCCTTTAAAAAACTCGGCGAAAAACTCCTCACACTCGTCCATCGTAATGTCGGTTAAAAAACCTAGCCTGCCCGCGTGTACGCCCAGCACGAAAGGCGAAATTTCCGCGCAATGCCTACACAGCGAGATGATCGTGCCGTCGCCGCCAAGAGAGATCAAAAAATCGCACTTTTTAGCTAAATTTAGCACATCTAGCCCGCTCTCGCCCACCGCTTGCGCGGTTTTGGCTTCAAGTAAAATTTCCGCTCCGTAACGCTTTAAAATTTCACTTAAAATTCGTAAATTTCTAGGTAGCTCGGGCGCGATTTTAGCGACTATGCCTACTTTTTTTACGTTTTTATAATCAAGTTTCATAGCGCCGATTTTAGCATATTTTTTAGCTGCTCCGCCAAATCCTTGCCTACTTTTTTATAGCCCTCGGGAAGCAAATGAACGTCCGTTTTTGAAAGTCCTTGCTCTATCCACGCGCGCTTACCGCCATTTGCCGATACGAAGGCGTCGATGTCGTAAAATATCGCGCCGTTAGCGCTCGCAGCCTCTTTTAGCGCCTTTTTTACGGCGTTAAATTTAGGCTTTATAACGGGCGGCGGAGCGATGATTAAGATTGCGGCGTTAGGCGCATTTTGCCTGATTTTTTTTATCAGCTCGTCCATGTTTTTGCGAAATTTAAGAATATCTAGGCTCGGATCCATCGCGTCGTTCGTGCCGTATTCAAGCGCGATTAGATCGTAATCGCTTTGCGTCAGCTCGCTAAACGCGTCCGTGCGCCACTTTTGCCAAAGGTCCGATTTTGCGCCGTTTATACCGCAGTGCTCTACGTATCTAGCGTTTTTGGCTAGAATTTTATAGCCTTCTATCAAGGCGCCGGCTTGCAGCGCGGTGATTTTTACAGGAAATTTTAGGTTAAATTTCGCGCTTTTGCGCGCCGTATCGCCCGTTAAAATTTTACTAAATCCTGGCGCTTCTATCTTTAAAATTTCGCCCGCCCTAACGCCTTTAAATAAAATTTCAAACTCGTATTCCCGCGCGCTTAAATTTTTAGTTTGCAGCGTTACGCTAGCGCCTTTTTTTTGCGAGCGCGCGATAACGCCGCAAAGCGGATAATCGCCAAATTCGTCTCGTTGCGAGTTTAAAATTTCAAAGCCCGAAATTTTATAGCTCAAAAAATCGCTTTTTTGATACCTAGGCATCGCCGCGTAAGCAAAGCCCACCGAATTTTGCGCGTTAGAGCCGAAAAATTCCTCCCTAAACCCATGCGCCAAATCGTCGCTAGCCACGTGCGAATCGCCGAAAATTTTAATAGCCAGCGCGCCGTTTGCGTTAAATTTCGCGGCTAATTTTTCTAACGCGTCCGTGCCCCGAGGGGCTTGCAGCTTCGCATCGTCGTTTAAAATTTCGGGCGCATTCGCGCTTTTTCGGCTAGAAATTTGCTCGGTTTTGGGCGTTTTTTGCGCCAAACATCCGGCAATTAGCAAGCAAAGCGCCGAAATTAAACTATTTCGTAGAATTCTCATCTAGTACCTCGATTTGCTTCATTAACTGCGCCGATACGATTTTAGAGCCTTTGATATTTATGTGAATTCCGTCGTCGGCGCGCGCTTTTACGGACTTGCCTTTGTCGTCTTTTAGGTAGGCTTCGTATTTTCCGCCGTTGCAAACGACGCCGTCCGTGTCGAAGTATCTTCCGCCCCTAGCCTTCGCGCCGGCTTTAAAAATTTCGTTTAAGCGCCTCATTTTCGCGTCAAACGCCTCGTCTCTCATACAAGGCGCCCCTAGCCATATCACGCGCGCTCCCGCCGTCTGAGCCGCGTCGTAAATTTCGCCTACGCGCCCGCCGTAAAAGTCCGCCCATTCGTCGCTATTAAAGTCCTTATAACGCCCGCCTATCTTAACGCCCCAAGAGTCGTTAGCGCCGAGCAATACGACTACTAACTTGATATTTCGGTTTTGCGCCAGCGTTTCTAACGTCGCTTCTTGCCAATCAAAATAGCGTTTATTTATTAACCCCGTACTGTGACGGCTAAGATCGGTCGATTTTATACCTAGCCTTGAAAGCGATTTTTTAGCGTGCATAGCGACGGGCTGCATCATCGAATCGCCGATAAATAGCACCTCCTCGCCGCTTTTTAGCACGATCTTATCCTCCGCTAAATTTTGCGGCGCGACTACGGTTTGCGGCTTGCGCGGCGAAATTTGCGACGCTTGCAAAATTTGTTCGTTTTGCGAATTTTGCGCCACCGAGCCTTCGCCCTCGTTTGCGCCCGAAGGATTTTCGCCGATTTGATCTTGCGGGGAGAAATCGTGCCGCGTTAGATTTTTATTTTCTTTGGTTTTGCTAAAAATTTCGCTTAAATTTTCGTCTAAATCCTCGTCCGCTACGGGCGAAACGACGCGATCGTCGCCGCTAGCTAGGCGCTGCTCTTTTTTCTCGTCGAAAATTTTTAAAATTTCGTAAAATTCGGTGAATTTTTTGACGTATAAATTCTTAAAAATTTTACTTCCGCTAACGTCTACGTGGTATTTATTTAGCAAATAATCGGCTAACGGGCGCTGCATAGCAAGACAAACAAAAACGATGCAAAAAACATAAACGAAAATAAAGCGTGCCATTAAAAACTCGAATATATAAAGCTAGGTACGCCGTCGGGCATTACGGCGAAAATCGCGCAAAAAATCGCGGCTAAAAGCGCGGGCTTGATAACCGTAGGAACGAAATTTAGCGCGCATTTAACGCCGAATTCCAAATCGTCGAAATAAGGATAGGCAAAAAACGCCGCCCAAAATAGCCCGAGCGCAAACCAATCTTGCAGGCTAACCCCCTTAAAATTCGAGCATGCGGCGAGTAAAATTTCATTCGCTTCGCTAATTTCGGGACGCGCGAAATAAACCCACGCGACGCTTACGAAAATATAGGTAAAAAAACGCGACAAAAATGGCAGATAGCGGCTTATGCTAACACCGATTTTAGACATTAAATTTAGCCAAACTATACCTAATCCGTGAAGCAACCCCCATACCAAAAACCCCCAACCCACGCCGTGCCAAACGCCCGAAAGCGCGAACGCGATAACTAAATTTAGCTGCGTGCGGAAAAATCCGCGGCGAGAGCCGCCCAGCGGGATATAGACGTAATCCCTGATAAAAAACGACAAGCTAATATGCCAGCGTCGCCAAAATTCGCGCAAATTTAAAGAGGCGTAAGGCATATCGAAATTCGGCGGCAATGCAAATCCGAGCGCGAGAGCGAGCGCGGTTACTATATTTACGTAGCCGCTAAAATCGCAGTAAATCCACACTCCGTAGCTAAAAATCGCCGTTAAAATTTGGACGCTATTAAAGCTAGAAGCGTCGCTAAATACGCCGTCCACGTAGCCTTGCAAATAATTTGCGATTAGCGCTTTTTTAACGACGCCCAGCAAAATAAGAGCGAAAATTTTATCGCCGTCGCCGAATTTTCGCTCTCGCTTAAACTGAGGAAGCATAAACTCGCTCCTACAAATCGGCCCCGCAAGCAGCGTCGCAAAAAAAGAAAGATAGCAAGCAAGCGTTAAAAACGGAGCGGGTTTGTGTCTTTTTTGATAGACGGCTACCAAATAAGTGATCGAAGTAAAGGTGTAAAACGATATGCCGATAGGAAAAACGACCTCTAAATTTCTGGCTAAAAGATCGAATTTGAAAAACAGCAAAAGCTCTTTAAAATCGCTTTGCAAAACGTCGAAATATTTAAAAAAACAAAGATAAGCCAGCGTAAAAAATAGCCCGAGAAGCAGCGCGTCGAGCCTTTTTTTATAAACTATATAAAGCCCGAAATACGACACGAAAAACGTGTGAAAGGCTAAAACTAGCGCAAAAACGGGGCTAAAACTGCAAATAAAGGAGTAATTAGCGATTAAAATCAGTCCGTTTTGAAACTTAAAATTTGACGCTAGCGCCCAATAAGCTAGAAAAAATACGAAAAAAATCAGGGTAAATTCTAATGAAAAAAAGGTCAAAATAAGGCTTTCTAAAAAATTTCGGCGGGATTTTAGCATAAAATTTAGAATTTTCAAATTTAGCCTCTTTTTACTAAATTTTAAAGAAAATTTAAATATACTTGCCCGATTTAGTACAGAAAGGAGATTCGTCGCGCAAACCGCGGCGAAACAGCAAAATGAGAAGCAACTATTGCGCTGATTTAGGCGCGGCCGACATAGGCAAAGAAGTTACGCTTTGCGGCTGGGTAAACACCTACCGCGACCACGGCGGCGTTATATTTTTGGACCTGCGCGATCGCACGGGGCTGATCCAGATCGTCTGCGATCCGGCAGATAGCAAGAGCTCTCACGAGGCCGCGTCGCACGTTCGCGACGAGTACGTGTTAAGGATAAAAGGCAAGGTCCGCGCTCGCGGCGAAGGCCTGGTAAATCCGCGCCTAAAAACGGGCGAGATCGAAGTAGTCGCAGACGAAGTGATCGTCGAAAACCCGAGTGAGCCGCTGCCTTTCGTTATCGGCGACGAGAGCGTAAATGAGGACATCAGACTAAAATACAGATTTTTGGACCTTAGAAACGAGAAACTTCAAAATATCTTTAAAATGCGCTCAAAAGCAGCGATCGCAGCCAGAAACAGCCTAGATAAAATGGGCTTTATCGAGTTTGAAACGCCGATTTTAACCCGCGCGACGCCGGAGGGCGCCAGAGACTATCTAGTGCCTAGCCGCGTATATCCGGGCCAGTTTTACGCCCTACCGCAAAGCCCGCAACTTTTTAAACAGCTTTTGATGTGCTCTGGCTTTGATAAATATTTCCAGATCGCAAAATGCTTCCGCGACGAGGACTTGCGCGCGGATAGACAGCCTGAATTTACGCAGATAGATATCGAGATGAGTTTCATCGAACAAGAAGACATCCTAAATATGGCTGAAAATATGCTAAAAGACGTCTTTGCCGCCTGCGGATACGATATCCAAATCCCTTTCCGCCGAATGAGCTACAAAGAGGCGACCGAGAGCTACGGCAGCGACAAACCCGACCTGCGCTACGACCTAAAGATGATCGACGTTATCGACATTTTCGCGCGCTCTAGCAATGAAATCTTTAGCAAAATCGCGAGCGAGCCTAAGAAAAACCGCGTCAAAGCGCTAAAAGTGCCAAACGGCGATAATATCTTTAGTAAGCGCGAGATGAACCGTTTTGAGGAATTCGTCCGCAAATTCGGCGCTCAGGGCCTTGGCTACTTCCAGATGAAAGAAGACGGGCTAAAAGGACCGCTTTGCAAATTTTTCGAGCAAAGCGACCTTGACGAGATTGTCGCTCGCTGCGAGCTAAAAGTCGGCGACGTCGTATTTTTCGGCGCCGGCAAGAAAAAAGTCGTGCTTGACTACATGGGGCGATTTAGGATTTTCCTCGCAGAGCAAATGGGCATCATCGACCAAAACAAAATGGAGTTTTTGTGGGTGCTCGACTTCCCGATGTTTGAGCAAAACGACGACGGCAGCTACTCGGCTATGCACCATCCGTTTACCATGCCTAAAAACATCGACGAGTCCGATCTCGAGGACATCCTGTCGGTCGCTCACGACGTCGTGCTTAACGGATATGAGCTTGGCGGCGGTAGCGTGAGGATACACAAAAACGACGTTCAGCAAAAGGTATTTAAGCTACTAGGCATCGACGAGGCCGAGCAACGCGAGAAATTCGGCTTCTTGCTCGATGCATTAAGTTTTGGCGCGCCTCCGCACGGCGGTATCGCGATCGGCTTTGACAGGCTAAATATGCTAGTAAATAAAACCAGCTCGATCCGCGACGTCATAGCCTTCCCTAAAACCCAGCGCGCTCAGTGCCCGCTAACGAAGGCGCCTAGCGAAGCTAGCGGCGAGCAATTAAGAGAGTTGGGACTAAGGCTGCGAGAAAAAGAAAAATAAGCTTGAAAGCGTTGTCTCGTGAGCGCTTTTTGTAGAGGTAGTAAAATTTTGGCTCGATGAACTATATGTTCTATCTGCGCCGAAATTTTACGTCGCAACTCCAAAAATCATTTCACGATACTTCCGCTATAAATTTAGTTGATTTTATTTTTTATTTTAAAGAAAAGGCGAAGTATCTTGCGACGAATTTAAATGTTGCGAAGAAATTTTCGACCGAAGATAGAACATATAGTTCATCGAGGGAGGAAATTTCTAGCTCATTTAAAAGCGCGCAAGAGACAAGCCGCAAAGAAAGGAAAAAATGAAAAATTTGTTTTTAATCATCGGCGCTCCGGGTTCGGGCAAAACCACCGACGCATCGCTAATCGCGCAAGAAGATGCTAAATTTGCTCACTTCTCAACAGGCGATCTACTCCGCGCAGAGGTTGCTAGCGGCTCAGAGCTTGGCAAACTAATCGACGGATTTATCTCAAAGGGCAACCTAGTCCCGCTTGACGTCGTCGTAAACGCGATCGTCTCGGCGATCAAAAGCTCGGACAAATCAAACGTCATTATCGACGGTTACCCGCGCAGCGTCGAGCAAATGACCGAGCTAGACAAAGTGCTAGCCGCGCAAAACGAGATCGCGTTAAAAGGCGTGATCGAAGTGGACGTTAGCGAAGCCGTCGCACGTGAGAGAGTACTCGGACGAGCACGCGGAGCCGACGACAACAACGAGGTTTTCAACAACCGTATGAAGGTTTATCTAGAGCCGATCGAGGCGATACGTAAATTTTACAAAGAAAAAGGCCTGCTCCACGTCGTAAACGGCGAACGAGCGATCGAGCCTATCGTAGCCGACGTCAAGGCCCTCGTAAATAGCTTATAAGAATTATTTAGAGCCTCAAACTAGGCTCTAAATTTAAGCTTTCCATAAATCCAAATTAACAAAAAATTCACGAAGTGTCACTAAAATCCGCTCCATGATTTCATAAAAATCACATCAAATTTAAAGGATACGTAATGTTTAAAAAAATAGTTTTATCAGCGACTCTTGCAAGCGCTATGTTTGCGGCGG
>NZ_CAJPMA010000065.1 GCF_905371695.1 uncultured Campylobacter sp.
GTTTAAACTCATCAAATTTAAGCTCAAAAAGCCTTAACGCCTTTTCATCATTTGCAAGTCGTTTGCTCTCTTTGGCATAAAACTCGTCAAGATAGAGCCTGCTTTGCTTGATATATTCATTGCAAACATCGTTTGCATGGACTAAATTTACGCCAAGCAAAATGGCAAAAATAGCTATTTTTTTCATGTTTTTCCTTGAAATTTTTGCGTTATACTAGCCTTTAAGCACTTAAATTTTAAAATATTTTGCAAAAAAAGGACAAAAAATGAGACGAAAAGATAGAGAGCTTGGACGTGATGAGGCGCTTGAGATCATCGATAACTGCGAATACGCCGTGATCTCATGCGTGGATGATGAGGGAGAAATTTTTAGCGTGCCTATCTCGCCAGTTAGAGTTGGTGAAAGCATTTTTATACACGGAGCTACCGCTGGCTGTAAGGCAAAACTGCTTCAAGATGGACGAAAAGTAGAGTTTGTCTGCGTTAGTTTTAACAAAGTCCCGCATCTAAGCGAAAGCGAGCTAGATGCGATAAAAGGCGATGGCAAGGCACTTGGAGGCAAGGTCTTTACGACTGAGTACAAAAGCGCCATTGCAAAAACTAGAGTTTACGAGATCACAGACGAAGCTAAAAAGTATGAAATTTTAAAAATTCTTAGCCAAAAATACACTGCCTACGCGATGAGTACATTTGACGTGGCTGCGGAGTATGGGCTAAAAATCATAAAAATTTACGAGCTAAAGATAGAGAGCCTTAGTGCTAAGGCCAAAATTTTACCAAAACCAACAAAGGAATAAATTTGAGCTCGCTTGCACTGATGTTTAGACCAAAAAATTTGGATGAAATTTGCGGCCAAAAGGCAGTTAAAGTAGCATTTTTAAAATTTATAGCCTCTAGCAAAATCCCACACTCCATCTTTTATGGTCCAGCAGGTTGTGGCAAGACGAGCTTTGCAAGGGTAGTCGCAAGCGGCGCAAACTACGACTTTTACGAGTTTGACGGCGGAAATTTAAAGATAGATGACTTTCGCAAAATTTTAAAAAACTACGAAAACGCCCTAAATAAGCCACTCTTTTTCATAGACGAGATCCACCGCCTAAGCAAAACCCAACAAGAAGCACTGCTAATTCCCATGGAAAACTACAAAGCCCTAGTTATCGGCGCTAGCACCGAAAATCCCTTTTTCACGCTAAGCTCAGGCATAAGAAGCCGCTCGATGCTCTTTGAGTTTAGGCCGCTTAGTAGTGGCGATTTTGAAGAGCTTCTTGGCAAGATCAGAGAGCAAATTTCTTTTAGCATAGATGATGAAGCCAAAGAATATTTATTTAAAAGTAGTGGTGGTGATGCAAGAGCTATGCTAAATTTGCTCGAATTTGCCATCACGCTTGATGAAAATGTGAGCCTAGAAAATTTAAAAACACTTCGTCAAAACGCCCTAAAAGAGGGGGCAAAAGAGGATGACACGCACTATGAGCTAGCAAGCGCTTTTATAAAAAGCCTGCGTGGAAGCGACGAAAACGCCGTTATATACTACTTAGCAAGGCTGATAGACTCTGGCGAGAGTGCGGACTTTATCGCTAGAAGGATGGCGATATTTGCCAGCGAAGACATCGGCAACGCAAACCCAAATGCGCTAAATTTAGCTGCCAGCACGCTTAGCGCGGTAAAAGAGATAGGCTTTCCAGAAGCTAGGATCATACTGGCTCAGTGCGCCATCTATCTAGCTAGCTCACCAAAGTCAAACTCCAGCTACAATGCGATAAATGCCGCCCTAAAATACGTGCAAAGCGAAGAAATTTTAAAGATTCCACCATATCTTAAAAATCACACAAAAGAGAACAAAGGCTACCTTTATCCGCATGATTTTGGCGGCTGGGTCGATCAAAAATACCTAGAAAAACCGCTCGTTTTTTATAAAAGCAAGGGCATTGGCTTTGAAAAAACGCTAAATGAGTGGCTAGAAAAGATAAAGTCAAAAGGCTAAATTTAGGCTTTACTCTGTCAGATTTATGGAGTAAATTTTAAAAGAAATACAAATGAACGAGCAAAATTTAGCGTATATCGCAAATTTAAAGATAGAAGACGTGCCTTGGGGTAGATTAACGACAGCTTATGACAGAGCAAGCGAATTTCCAGAAATTTTTAAACAACTTTGGGCGGCGATCGGCGAGAAAAATTTGACGCAAAGTTTGGCTACCGACAAGTCAAATAGCGAACAAAATATGGCAAATCCAGCAAATAACAATGAAGCAAAATTTAACGCCAAAGCTACTTGTAACGTGCTTTATAAGATTTTTAGCAAACTAAGAGCCAAATATGTTTTGCCAAGTTATATCCGCGCAATAAAGATTGCAAATTTCGTGTAAAAGCCTCCTAAAACACGCAAAAACCTAATTTTAAAATCTAAAAACCAAGAACCATTCTAAACCTTCATTGTGGGATAAATTTAGAAATTATCAATCAAAAAACGCCTTAGAGCACAAAAATATTGGTCGCAAAATCTTGCTAGTAAAAACAAGTTCACTACGAGTAAGCCGAAACTAGCGCAAAATTTTAATCCAAGCTAAAAAATTTTTCTTATTTATTCTAATTTTATATTTTTTTAAATATACTCGCTCTCTAAACTACACCAATGAAAGTCAAGAAAATGCCTACAAATTTTGCTGAAATTTTAAATAATTGTGTTGAAAGTATAAATTCATTTCTTTGGGGTCCATACTTCCTTATCGCCCTACTTTGCGGCACTGGACTATTTTTTACTATTAGGCTTGGGTTTGTTCAAATTTTTAAGTTTAAAATGGGACTAAGAGAGCTTTTTGGGAATTTCTCACTTCATGGCGAAGCTGCTGGCAAGGCTGGTATGAGCCAGTTTCAAGCAGTTGCAACCGCAATCGCCGCACAAGTTGGCACTGGCAATCTAGTAGGTGCGACAACAGCTCTTATCATGGGCGGTCCTGGTGCGATTTTTTGGATGTGGTGCGCTGCATTTTTAGGCATGGCTACAAATTTTGCTGAAATTTGCCTAGCTCAAATTTACCGCACAAAAGACGATAGCGGGCACACAATAGGCGGTCCGGCATTTTATATAAGTCGTGGATTAAAGGGGAAATGGGCAAAAATTTTAGCTGGATTTTTCGCTATCGCCATCATTATCGCACTTGGCTTTATCGGCAATATGGTGCAAGCAAACTCGATCTCAGACGGCTTTAAAGGTGCCTTTGGTATACCTCAGTGGATAACTGGAGCTTTTTTAGCAATCGTCTGCGCAGTCATCTTTATAGGTGGCGTAAAGGCGATCGCAAGAGTAGCTGAAAAGATCGTGCCTTTGATGGCCTTACTTTATGTAGGTGTTGGACTGATCATTATCGCTTTAAATTTTCACGAAATTCCAGATGCAGTTTTGCTTATCTATAAAGCAGCGTTTGATCCTTCGGCCGCTTGGGGTGGAGTAACTGGAGCTAGCATAGCAGCTGCGATGAGATACGGCATCGCAAGGGGTCTTTTTAGCAACGAAGCTGGCATGGGCTCAACTCCACACGCACACGCTGCAGCTAATGTCAAACACCCAGTCGATCAAGCAGTACTTGGTATAATGAGCGTATTTGTAGATACTTTTATCGTTTTAAATATCACCGTTTTTGTAGTACTTACCGCAAATGTCATCAGCTTTGAAAACGGCAAGGCAGTCTTTACAGGTATCACCTTAGTGCAAGAGGCCTTTTCGTCGCACATATTTGGCAAAACTGGCGGTTATAGCTTTGTAGCGATCTGCCTATTTTTCTTCGCATTTACGACCATACTTGGATGGTACTACTTTGCAGAGATCAATGTGCGCTACCTTTTTGGCGCAAAGGCGGTCAGAGCTTTTCAAATTTTAGTAGTTGTTTTTGTATTTTTGGGAAGCTTGCAAAAAGTTGATTTTGTCTGGAGTCTAGCAGATATGTTTAACGGCTTGATGGTCGTACCAAATTTAATTGCCATCATCATTTTAAGCCCTATCGTGGCAAAGCTTTTAAAAGATCACGATGCTGGCAAAGAGTATGATGTGAAAGATTATTTGAAATAAATCTTCACCACATCTTTAGAAAATTTACTAATAATTAATTTTTAAATCTCTTGTTTAGGATGTTTTGTTAGAAGTGGTGGCCCCGAATGGACTTGAACCATCGACCACTACCATGTCAAGGTAGTGCTCTACCAACTGAGCTACGGGACCTAAATAATGGGCGGATTGTAGTGTAATTTTCTTTTTGTTTAGCTTAAATCTTAAAGTTAGCAGTAGTGATTTCGTGATAGGCGATACGGAAAGTAGCATTTCCTTATATTTAATTTATAATTCTAATATTTCAAGCTAAAATTAATTTATAGATAAAAATTTGTATCTGATAGATTAAAATACCTGAAATAACGCATAATTAAAAAATTCATATATCTCATATAATTCTTATATTATTTGATATATAATACTCATAACAAAACATTTTTCGAAAGGAGACAAAATGTCAAACAAAATGTCAAGACGCGACTTGTTAAAGCTGGGTATGGCGGGCGCGGGCGCACTCGCGCTAGGTGCGGTAAATGCGCAAGCAAGCGCGTTAAACGCAAAAGACGTCAAATTTGACGAAGAGTGGGACGTGATCATCATCGGCTCGGGCTTTGCGGGACTTGCGGCGGGCTTAAAAGCGGCGCAAAAAGGCAGCAAGGTACTAATCCTGGAAAAAATGGGTCGCATCGGCGGTAACTCCGTAATCAACGGCGGCGGTATGGCGGTCGCAAACAACCCGGTGCAAGCAAAAACTAACATCAAAGACAGCAAAGAGCTGTTTATCGCAGACTGTCTAAAAGCCGGTCTTGGTATCAATCACACCGAGCTTTTGGAGACATTAGTCGATCGCGGCATGGACGCGTATAACTTCCTTGTTGAAAACGGCGTTCAGTTTAAAGAGCACTGCGCGCACTTCGGCGGTCACACCGTTGCTCGCTCGCTGCTAACCACAAACGACTCGGGCTCAGGCTACATCCAGCCGATGCTTGAGAAATTTGAAGCGCTAAAAGACAAAGGCTGCGAGCTTCGCCGCCGCGCCAAATTTGACGACTTCGTGCTAGACGACAGCGGCCGAGTCGTGGGCGTGACGATCAGAGAAGAGTATAGATTCGACGATAAGCTTTACAGCGACGATCTTGAAAATACGAGCGGCACCAAAAAAACGCTAAAAGCAAACAAGGGCGTAGTTTTGGCGGCAGGTGGATTTTGCCGCGATAAAATTTTCCGCAAGCTGCAAGACCCGCGCATCCCCGACGACGTCGATAGCACCAACCACCCGGGAGCGACTGCGGGCGCGCTACTAAAAGCATTTGAGATCGGCGCGTATCCGGTACAAGTAGACTGGATCCAGTTTGGTCCGTGGGCAAGCCCAGACGAAAAGGGCTTTGGTACGGCTCCGATCCTAACTCAGCAAGGCACCTTTAAATACGGTATCGCGGTCGATATCCGCACCGGCAAGCGCTTTATGAACGAGCTAGCCGACCGCAAAACCCGCGCGGACGCCGAGTTTAAAATTTTACGCGAAAAACCGGGCGCGTATCCGATAACCTTCGCCGACACCAAAATGGCGTTTAAAGACCTAAGCGAAGAGATCATCCAAAAAGGCATGGGTAGCGGCAAACTAGTGGGCGAGTGCGCTACGCTCGATGATATCGCTAAAAAATACGGCGTACCTGCCGACGCGCTAAAAGAAACCGTCAAGAAATATAATGAAGGCGTCAAGGCTAAAAAAGACGAATTTGGCAAACAAGAAAGCGCACTAAGCGAGATCAACGAGGCAGGACCGTTCTACGTCATCCGCCTATCGCCAAAGCCTCACCACACTATGGGCGGGCTAAAAATCAACACCAAAGCCGAGGTCATCTCAAGTAAGACGAATAAGCCGATCCCTGGCCTATATGCCGCAGGCGAGATCACCGGCGGTACGCACGGCGCAAGCAGACTCGGTACGGTTGCGATAACCGATTGTATAGTTTTCGGAATGATAGCCGGAGAAAACCTAGCCTAAATTTGCGGCATCTTTCGGACGCTTTTTGCGGATTTTCTGCTTGCAGCTGCGAGCTTGCGAAGCAGAAAACCACAAAAATCGCCTCGAAATACTTGCAAATTTTAATTTAAAATTTACGCGCCGGAGTCGTTAAAATTTCGGCGCGTAAGTCGAGTTCGTAATTAATTTAAAGGTGATTTATGAAAAAGCTAAATTTTGCGGCTATTTTGCTATGCTTTTTCTCTTTTTATCTGTCCGCCGCCGATACGAAGGACTTAAACGTTACAAAGATCGTAGTTTCGGACGAGCTAAGAGCAAAGCACAAAATAAAACCGCACCACGAACATTTGGCGTTTGATTGTCTTGATTGCCACGTAAATCAAGGCGACGATCCGTCAAAATTTAAAAGTATAGGCGATAACGGCTGTTTATCCTGTCATAAGAGCAAAAAACTGCTAGCCGAGCGTCTAAAATTTATGGATACGCTAAAAGCCAATCCTCACAACTCCGTTCACGACGGCCCGACGCTATACTGCGACGAGTGCCACAACGAACATAAACCGTCGGTAAATATGTGTAGCGAGTGCCATGAGCACGAAGTTCCGCAATGGATGGGGGTAACGCCATGAAAATTTCAAAGAAAATTTTAGCGCTTATCGTTTTAATAAGCGGCATCGTAGGATTTTTCGTAGTCCTTCCCGTTCATTACGTCCTTGAAGAGACGAGTACGGATAGGTTTTGCGACGTCTGCCACGAGATGGATCCGATGGCGATAGCCTATCAAGACGACATCCACAGCGGCAAGGGCAAAACGGGCGTAAAAGCGAGATGCGTAGACTGCCACTTGCCTCACGACAATCTGGCTAAATACGTTTACCAAAAGGCTATGAACGGCCTAATGGAAGGATACGTTCATTTCTTCGGCGAGCCTGAAAAAATAGATTGGAAAGCCAACCTTAAAAACCGCGAGCATTACGTGTTTGACAACGGCTGCACGAGCTGCCACGCGAACGTAGAAGACAACAAGCTAATGTCAGAGCAAGCTCAAAAAATGCACGCTCATTACGCTGAGCTAAAAGGCACGAACAAAGAGCTAAAATGCGCTAGCTGCCACGTAGGCGTAGGACATAGCGCCGGATTTAGAAACTACCTTGAATACTGGTCTCCGACGTATAAAATTTACGATAAAAAGATGATGGAGAAAAAGATCGAGGTTAAGAAAAACTTCTTCAAAGACGATTATAAACCGAGCAAAGAGGAAGAGGAATTTCTAAACGCAAAAAGCGCGGCGGATAAAAAATAAAGGCCTTGCTTGAAGAAAATTTTGCTGCTTTCAAAGGATTTCGAGCTTAGCGCCTCGCTTAGCGCGACGCTGTATCGCTTCGGCTTTCGTATAGTTAGATTTGAAAGCGAAGAGGCGGTAATGCGCGACTTTGACGGCGGCAATAGATACGAGCTTTACGTTTTTGATATGAATGTTAAAGAGCTAAACTTAAAGCTCGTAAAATTTTTTCGCGAAAGCAAAAACATCACCCCGATCTTGCTTATTTTAGACGAGGCCGAGCCTAGCGCGTTTAAGAAAATTTACTACGCCAAAGTCGATGATTTTATCGTTAGGCCTTTTTCGCCCGACGAGTTTATATTTCGCGTTTTTAAGCTTTGCAAGGTGCTTTTGGGCTCGAAATTCGAGTTTAAAAACGGACTGGTTTTCGACAAAGATTCGCTTTGCGTTGCAAACGCGGCGGGCGAGAAAATTTATCTAGGCAAAAAAGAGGGCTTATTTCTTGAAATTTTAGCCAAAAACTCCCCGCACGTCGTTACCTACGACGAACTAGACCATCACATATATAAAGGCGAGAGCGCTTCGCAAGACCGCTTGCGATCGCTAATTAGAGAAGTTAGGCAAAAAGTAGCTAATTTAGAGATCGTTACCGTTAGAGGTATCGGCTATAAAATAGAGTAGGCTTACTCGCCGCTATCTTTCGGGTCGCCGCCTTCTAAAATTTCGGGTTCGTAAAAAAGCTGTGCGCTTAAATCCTCTTGCGCTATTTCGCTTAAATTTCTAACTTCAAATTCCGCGTTTAATTCGCCAAGCGCGATCTCGCCTTGTCTAGCTTGGTTTGATAGCTCGCGAAATTTCCTTACTTTGCCGTAGATGCCTTGCTGTCCTACGACGTTGGTTACGACTTTATTATAGTGCGTCGCCGCGGTATTTAGCGTGCCGCCTAGAAGGCGTAAATTTTCGGCGATCGTGCAGACGTTATTATAAATCGCCGTCGCGCTTTTTAGGATCGCCTTGGCCTCGTCGTTTCCGCGCTCTATGCGCCATAGATTAGCCACCGTGCGCAAGATCGGCATTAGCGTCGCGTGCGAGACGATAACGACGCGCTTATCGTACGCGTAGCTAAACAGCCCGCCGTCCGCGCGCATCGCCTCGATATACGCCGCTTCTATGGGCATAAACATTAGCACGAAATCGGGGCTTTTAAGCTGCGCCAGCGCTCCGTAGTCCTTCGCGCAAAGTTCGTCTACGTGCGCTTTTACCGATGCGGCGTGCAGTTTTAGCTCCGCGCGCGCCTCGTCTTCGCGCCCTTCGTTCATCGCGCTAACGGCCCGCTCGTAAGCTACCAGCGAGACTTTGCTATCGATTATTATATGTTTGCCGCCTGGGACCTTTACGATTACGTCGGGGATTTGGCGTTTGCCCTCGCCGCTTACGAAATTTTCTTGCGTCAGGTAGCTTTCGTTTTTAATAAGCCCCGAGGCTTGCAAGCTCGCTTCCAGCTGCATTTCACCCCAGCTGCCCGCCAGTTTATTGCCGCCTTTTAGCGCGGATACCAGCTCTTTTGCTTCGCTTGACATCGCAGCGCCGATATTTAGTACGTTTTTTATCTGCGCTTCTAGGCCGACGCTATTTTTTACCGCTTCGGTATGTACGTCGTTTACGCGTTTTTCAAAGCTCTCTATCTTTTCTTTTAGCGGTTTTAAGATTAGATCTAGCGAAGCTTGATTATTTTTGGCGAAATTTTGGCTTTTTTCTTCTAAAATTTTACCCGCTAGGCTTTGAAATTCCGCGTTCAGCCGCTCTTTAACCTCGATGAAATTCGCCTGCTGCGCTTTGAAGCTCTCCTCTTTTTCCGCGATTTGCGCGCTCGTTTGCGCTAGTTTTACTTCAAGCGCGTTTTTTTCGCTAACCGCCGCCGCAAGCTCGTTTTTGCCGCTTTCGACCGCCTCTTTTAGGTAAGAAATTTGCGACTGCAACGCGCGATTTACTTCTCCTAGCGCGCCCGTATCCTCGCGCAATGAGCTAATTTTAGCTTCTAGCTCGTCCTCGTTTTCGCTCGCCTCTTTTATTCTTTTTTCTAACTCGTCTGTGATTATTTGCGCGCGTTTTAGCTCGCGAGAAATCTCCGCGGCGTCTTTGCTTTTACCGAAAAACGCAAACGCCAAAATTAGGTTAATTACCGCTAAAATCCCGATTATTACGTATAAAATTTGCTCTACGTTCATAAATTTCCTTTTTTAGGGCGGATTTTAGCGAAATTTGGTTGAAATTCGCGCTGAAATTTTTGACGGATACGGGGCGAATAGTTCATCGACGGAAGAAATTTTAAGATCTTTTAAAAGCGAGTGCTAGACGTTACGCGATAAAAAGGTAAAGGAGCT
>NZ_CAJPMA010000066.1 GCF_905371695.1 uncultured Campylobacter sp.
AAAAAAGAGTAAATAGGTCAAATTTACTCCTTAAATTTTTGGCTAAATTTAAGGAGTAAACCACTGCAAAAAGGCGTTTTGAAAAAATTTACACTAAATTTATATGTAGTCTCTTTTTGCGCTTCTAGATTTTGTAACTCCAAAGATGATCGCGACGATAAAAACGATACCAAATGTGATATAAAGTATGACGGTCGGCTTATCTACCTCGATGCGAGATAGCGCCACGTCGCGCCAAAGCCCACGGTCGCGCCCGCGACCGCCAAAATATACGTTACCTTCGAACTCCAAGTTTTTCTAGCTTTCATAAAATTTCCTTTTTAAAGAGCGGATTTTAGCAAAACGGGGATTAAATTTCGTTTTAAGAGAAATTCGTAGGCTTGCTTAATGCGGTTAGCTCATCATTGTCTAAAAAAGACCGCGTCTACGACGAAATCCGCTCGCGCCGTATTTTTTGGCACAAATTTAACGACGCCGCCGACGTTCGCGGTCAAAAACAACGCAACTTTTAGCCTAAACGAAAGCCGTAAAACTATTTCGCAAAATTTAGCCTTGAAAATTTAGCTCGAATTTAACCGCAAATTTTAGCTTTAAGACGTATAATTTTAAATTTCAAAGGAGAAAATATGAAAAATCTTATCATTATCGCGCATCCTAATATGGCAAGCTCAAACGCCAACAAAGCGTGGCGCGAGGCGGCCAAAAAACAGGCGGACAAATTCGACGTCCACGAGATTTACGCCGCCTACCCTAGCGGCAAAATCGACGTCGCGCGCGAGCAGGAGCTGATCCTAAATCACGACAAAATCGTACTGTAATTTCCGCTTTATTGGTACAGCTATCCGCCGCTTTTAAAGCAGTGGTTCGACGACGTATTCGCATACGGCTGGGCCTACGGCAGCACAGGCGGCAAGCTAAAAGGCAAGAAGTTTGCGCTAGCAATCACTATCGGCGACGAGCCTAAAAGCTACGAAAAAGGCGGCGCGGTCGGGCTTAGCATGGACGAGGTTATAGCGCCATTTAAATGCGCTATGAATTTCACCGGAGCAAAACTGGAAGCGCGGCATTTTGGATACGGATTTTCGTTTCACGCAGATGCCCAGTACATCGCCAAAAGCGCGGAAAAATACGCGGAGTTTTTAGCTAAGCTTTAGTCCTGCGCGCTAAAACGCGCTCTTTGTGCCAAGGCGACACAGACTAAATTCGCACCTTTAAGGCGTTAAATTTAAACCACTTGGCGTGAAGGGCGACTTTTTGCATTAGCCCGCATAAGCCTTGAGGGCTTTAATCAGCTTAAATTTTTAACCTTCTTGACGGTTTACAAACCGGCCGCTAGCTTTTTTAAAAAACGGCGTGCAAGTTACTCAGATAACGTACGGTGCCTATGGCAAAGCGACGCAGGCTAAATTCACGTCTTTAAAGGCGCTAAATTAAACCGCCGATGGACGTTTCGGTCGTAAATCGCGGCGAGTGCAAGAGAAGCCTAAATTTATCGCGCCAAGTAGCCTAAAATCGGTCAAAACGCGTCGCGTTTTCTAGCCCTTACCGCTCCTACCGCGCTCGCTATCAAAAGCATAGTCGCGGCGACTCCCCAAAAAAGATAGGTCTCGCCGCTTTCGTAATAAGTAACCGCCTCAAAAACGAGCTCGCCTCGCGCCGGCACGAGCCGCTCCTCTTTTGTCATCTTACGGATGTCCGCGCCGCTTATGTTTTGCCCGCTCGGATCATACGGCCGCGTCAAGGCCTCTATGGCGGCAACGTCTGCGATCTCGTAAACGCTAGCGCTAATCCCCTGCTGCGTCCCAAGCGCGTCAAAATAGTAAATTTTATCGCCGTTTGCGTAAACCGCGCCGTATACGCCGTTGCGCACAAGGCCTATTTTGCGCCACCGCTCGCTAGTTTCAAGCCTAAAAAGCTCCGTACGGCGCGAGCTTAGCCGCCTGCCGCTTTTGCCGCGGCTCCAAATTTCGCGGCTCTGTACGAAATAAGTCTGGGCGCCGCTAACAAAAACGCTACCAGCAAGCGGCGAAATTTCACCCGTAAACGGATCCGCCGCCGCGCGTTTTAGCTCGCCGCTTTCGCCGTCATTTTTACTCTCCCAAAAATAAATCCCATCCTTGCCGCGAAAAAGCAAGTGATAGGCGTGCGCGTCAAAGACGCCAAACGGTAGCGAATAAGGCACAAATTCGGGCGCAAACTCATTCCCGTCCGCATAAACCACGCCGCTAACGGGCCCTAAAAGATAGCGCACGCCGCCAAAATACGCAGCCTCGCGCAGCTCAGGGGTAAATTTAACCGCGAGTCGCGAGCTTTTAAAATAGACGTTTCGCCCGTCCGTGACGTAAAGATCGCTAGTTCGACCGCGCGCGTCCCTCACGTATCTTAGCCCGTCCGCGTCCGCGCCCTCTAACTCCTCGCCCTCGAAATAAGCTTTTTTGCCACCTTTATCGCCGCTGATTTGCGCTCCGTCTCGGACGCCTTTTTTATCGTCCGCGTCGCTATTTTCGCTAAATTTGCCGCCTTGGCTCGCGCTTCCCGCCGTAAAGCCAAAACCCAAAACCGGGGTCAAATTTACGCCTAAAACGCGCTTTATTTTATAAATATAGCTTTGCGGTTTATCAGCGCCCAGTATCGCGTACGTCGCGGTTTGAACCGCCTCGGCAAAAGCTCCTAGCTCGCAGTTTCTCTCGCCTGCGTCGCTGCAAAAATAACTAACCCGGCCGTCCGTGAAATATCCGTTTCCAATCGCCCTAGCGCGCGTGGGATCAAGCCCGCTCATAGCTAGATTGCCGCAGTAGACGGCGCTTTCGTCAGCACCGACGTTTCGCCCGCGATAACCGCCTGACGCAAGAACCCTAAATTTATCCGCCCGCACGCCTTTTAGCTCAAATTTGCCTCCGCTTGGGATTAGCGCGTAAATTTTGCCCTGCGGCGTCGCGTAAAATTCGCTGCCGCCTATCTGGGTAAATTCGCCCTCCTCCTCGTAGCTAGCGATATAAACCATAAAAAATACCGTAAAAAGTACGGCAAAAAGCGCAACTGCGCAAAGAAGCGGTAAATTTCTATTCTTCAAATCGCCGCTCGCTTTCTCGCAAAAGCCTTAAAATTTTAAGCTTATCCGCTGCCCTTTTTAGCGATAAAATCGCGGTGGGCGCAAGAAAAAGCAGACCTAAAAGCCCGTCTGGCCCGTTAAAATTTATCGAGCCGTTAAGTAGCCCCGAAGCTAGCCAGCAGGCGAAATATATGCCTAAAACCGACCAAAACGCAAAAAATACGGCGTAACTCTTGCTGCCGCTTAGCTTTTCAAGGCAGAGGATTTTATTTGAAACGCCGTTTGTTTCGTACTCTACGTAAAGCGCGTCGCCATCTTTAAGCCGGACTTGATCCGTCAAAAGCGCCTCTGTAAATTTTACTCCGCCGATCTCGAAACAAACGACGCTCTCGCCTTGATTTAGCGCTTTTGATTTCACGAACTCCGCCCTACCCGTTTTGGTTAAAATTTTCAAATCCTCTCCGATTTTAAGTCTAAAATTTAACGCCGAAACGCTTTAAAATTTTAGCCGCCGCGCCGCTAATTTCAAAGCTAACAGCAAGCGCCTCGCTTCTCTTTGTCGCGTATAAATTCAGCGCGTTAATACCGCCTATCTCGGCCGAATTTTTCAAAATTTATTCCAAATTTTCGGCGATTTCAAGCACTTCAAAGTATTCGTTTTCAAGCTTTTCAAGCTCGCTTTTGGCTGCTTCTAGGCGTTCGTAAATTTTAGCGATGCCTATTTCTTGATAAATTTTAGGATCGCTTAAATCCACGTTTAGACGCGAAATTTCGGCGCTTAACTCATCGATAATCGCTGGATGGTTTTCTAAAATTTTACTTTGCTTGTAGCTAAGCTTAGCGCCGGTTTTGCTCTTTTGCTTTTGCTCGCCCTGCTTTTCGCGCGCTAAATTTTCGCGCTCGAACGCGTCTATTTCGCCAAGCTCGTCTTTTAAGTCTAAATAGACGCTGTATTCTTGATGCACGACCTCGATTTTGCCGCCTTCAAAAGCCCATAGCTTAGTCGCGATCTTATCGACGAAATAGCGGTCGTGGCTGACGAAAATTATCGCGCCTTCAAAGCTTTGCAAATAATCCTCTAAAATATTAATCGTCGCGATATCAAGGTCGTTCGTGGGCTCGTCTAACACGAGCGCGTCGTAACTTTGCGTAAAAAGCATAGCAAGAGCCAGGCGGTTTTTCTCGCCGCCGCTTAATACGCCGACGGGTTTATCGAGGAATTCTTTCGGAAATAGGAAATTTTTAAGATAACCGTAGACGTGCATATTTCGGCCGCGTACCGCGACGTGATCGCCGCCGTTTGGGCAAAAGACTTCTATTAGGCTTTTATCGTCGCTTAGACTGCTTCGCATCTGATCAAAATAGCCGATTTTTACGTCTCCGCGCTTAATTTCGCCGCAGCTAGGCTTTATTTGCCCGAGCAAAATTTTAAGCAAGGTGCTTTTACCGCTGCCGTTTCGCCCGACTATCGCGATGCGCTCGCCTTGCAAAATTCGCGCGTCAAATCCTGAAAATAGCTGCTTGCCGCCTAAATTTTCGCCTAAATTTTTAAACTCGAACAGCATTTTTTTACGGTTTACGCTTTGCGTTTGGTTAAAATTTTTACTCGCGCGTTCAAGCTCAAGCCTTACGCGTCGTATTACGCCAGGATTTTTCTTAGCCTCTTCGCGCATGGCTAGCACTCGCTCTTTGCGCCCTTCATTGCGTTTTAGACGCGCTTTGACGCCGCGGCGCAGCCACTCCTCCTCGCTTTTTAGCTGTTTTAGCAGCGTTTCGTGAGATTTAGCCAGACTTGCTAAAATTTCTTGCTTTTTGGCTAGATAATTTACGTAACCGCCCTCGAAGCTTGAAATTTTAGCGTCCTCGATCTCCACCGTGCGCGTAGCCAAAGCGTCGATAAAGTAGCGGTCGTGACTGATAAAAACTATCGTTTGACGCGAGTTTTTAAGCATATTTTCCAAAAATCTCACCATATAAACGTCAAGGTGGTTCGTCGGCTCGTCAAGCAGCAAGACGTCGGGCTTTTTAAGTATGAGCGCGCCCAGCGCTACGCGGCGTATCTCGCCCCCGCTAAGAGAGCCTACGGGGCGATTTTCAAACTCTTTAAGGCTAAAAAACTCCAAAACCTGCTCGATCTTTCGCTCGATATCCCAGCCATCTTTGGCGTCGATAAATTTGGCTAGCTCGTCTTGGCGCGCGTGCAGTTCGCGATTCTCGGGCTCGCGCGCTAGCTTTTCAAGCACGGCGGCATACTCCTCTCTGGCGGCGAAAATTTCGGATAGCTCGCGGCTCATCGCTTCGCGCACAGTTAAAATTTCGTCGAATTTAGGCGCTTGCGCCAGCATCTGCACGCTAATATTATTTTGCGTAATCACGCGTCCGGCGTCGGGCTCGTAAACGCCGCAAAGCAGCTTCATTATCGTGCTTTTGCCGCCTCCGTTTTTACCTACTATGGCGATCCTCTCGCGCTCGTTTACGCTAAAACTTACTTCGTTTAAAATTTCGTTAGGCCCGAATTTTTTGCTTACTTCTATTAAATCTATTAGTGCCATATTCCCGCTTTTTTAAAATTTTAACCGCTAAAACGCGATGTGTTTGCTAAGCGCGATGATGCAAAGCGCGAGCGCTAGCGGGACGTAGACGTATCTGCCCGTAAAATACCAAAACGCGCCTTGCTTTTTATCGGCACCCGTATTTATCTCGTCCATGATCTCGTCTTTTTTAATAATCCAAAACCACGATACCGCCCCTATCACCGCGCCGATAGGTATAATGTAAATGCTAACTAAATCCATCCAAGGCCCCCAGCTAGAAATCATCTCCATATTTACGCCTATGCCCAGACACACCGCGCAAAGGCCCAAAAGAACGTGCGAGCGACGTAAATTTGGAAATTTATGCAATATCGACTCGGCGACTGCTTCAAACATATTTTGCAGCGAGCTAATCCCGCCGAAAATCACCGCCGTAAATAAAATAATTGCAAAAATTTGCCCGCCCGGCATATCTTGTAAAATTTTAGGCAGCGTTACGAAAAGCAGCTTAGGTCCCGCGGCCGGGTCCATAGAGTAAGCAAAGACCGCCGGTATCATTACGAGCGCCGCCACGAAGGCCGCTAACGTATCGAATATCGCCGTTTTTTTAGCACTATCTACCACGTCTTCGTCTTTTGATAAATAAGCGCCGTAAACGATCATACCCGAACCCGTAATAGAAAGAGAGAAAAACGCCTGCCCCATCGCCGTAATCCACGTCATCGGATCGTCTAGCTTGGCAAAATCGGCGCGAAGCAAAAAATTATACCCTTCAAAAGCGCCGTCTAAAAACGCGACGCGGACGGCTAAAATAATAAAAAGCGCGAAAAATAGCGGCATCATTATTTTATTAGTCCGCTCGATACTGTGCGCGCCGAAAAATAGCGTAAGAAGCGTGCCTGCGACGACGATTACGTGATAGGGCACGACGGAGTAGTCGCTTAAAGCAAAGCCTTCAAACCAAGTATTGGTATCCACGCTCATTAGCGAGCCCGTGATCGCCTGAAACAAAGCCTTTAAAACGTAAGCGATGATGACGGCGTAGCCGATGGCGATACACATCGAGCCCGCAAGCGGCACGTAGCCTAAAATTTTACCGACTTTACCCCAGCCGCGCGTAGAAAAGGCGTATTCGTAAGAGCCTAGCGTGCCGGTTCTAGCGCGCCTACCTATGGCGTACTCCGCCGAAAGTCCGACGTAAGCGAAAAGCGCGACGAATAGCAAATAAATTATCAAAAACGCGCCGCCGCCGTTCGCGCCGACTTTGTAAGGAAAGCCCCAAACGTTTGCCATGCCGACCGCGGAACCGATACAGGCGATGATAAACGCCCAGCGCGAAGTAAATCCGTGTTTATGCATAAAAAGCCTTTTTGTTTTGATTATCTCTTTTTATCGCTTTGAGCTTTCTTAACGAGCGCGCCTTAAAGCAGGATCCCAAGCGAAAAATAATAAAATTTTCGCTAAAATCGCGCTTTTTTGAAGGAAATTTTATGTCGCACGCTCAAAATCTAAGCCTAAAAAAGCTTACGATACCGATATTTTTGGATATGTTTTTGCACTTTGTTACGCTCATCATAAATACCTACATGGTGACTAAGGTCAGCGTCCATTTAGTGGGCGCTATGGGCGCGGGCAATCAAGTCATGGATTTATTTATGACGATCTTTAACTTTTTAAGCGTAGGCTGCTCAGTAGTAGTAGCGCAAGCTCTGGGCGCGCGAAATAAAAATTTAGCCCTACGCGTCGTGCATGCCAGCTTAACTTTTAACGCGATTTTCGGCTTTATAATGGCGATTTTCATCTATTTTTACGGACACTTTATACTTGAAATTTTACGCGTACCGAGCGCTCTTATGAAAGAAAGCTACGATTATCTTCATATGTTAGGGTTTGCGCTATTTTTCGACGGCGTAGGCATGGTACTTGCGGCCGTACTTCGCGTTTATAACTTCGCGGCCGCGGTCATGTTCGTCTCGCTTTTAATGAATTTTATCACGCTTTTAGGCAACTCTATCGCGCTTTTCGGCTGGGCTGGACTACCTAATTACGGACTTTACGGAGTAGCCGTTAGCACGATGACGGGGCGATTCGTAGGCGTTATCGTGCTATTTTTTATATTAATCCGCGTAGCTAAGGTGCGAATTTATCTAAAAATGCTTTTTACGCTGCCTTTTAAAATTTTACGCAAGATTTTGTCGGTGGGGCTTCCAAGCGCCGGCGAAAATTTACTATGGATGGCGCAGTATATGGTGGCTTTCGGCTTTGTAGCGAGCATGGGCGAGTCTAGCCTAAACGTGCAAACGGTTTATTTTCAGATCACGCTTTTAATCTTAATGTGCGGAGCTAGCATCAGCGTAGCAAACGAAGTCATCGTGGGGCATTTAGTCGGAGCGATGAGATTTGACGAGGCGTATTCGCGCACCTTCCGCGCATTAAAACTGGGCGTTTTGGCCTCGCTTTGCGTCGTACTAGTCGCGTATTTTTGCAAATTTAAGATAATGGACGCGCTAAATTTAACGCCCACGCTTAAAGAAATCATGCTGCCGCTTTTTACGCTATCTATCGTTTTAGAGGCTGGAAGGACGTTTAATATCGTCATCGTAAACGCTCTGCGCGCAAGCGGCGACGCAAAATTTCCGCTGATGACTGGATTTGCCTTTATGTGGGGACTTAGCTTGCCGCTGGGGTATTTTTTAGGCATTACGTGCGAGATGGGAATTTTAGGCGTTTGGATAGGATTTACCGCCGACGAATGGGTTCGCGGACTAGTAAATACGTGGCGATGGAAGAGCCGTAAATGGCAATCAAAACGGCTCGTTTAAGTAAATTTAGCGCGCGTAGATTTTAAAATTTTATGCTAAAATGGCGCATTTTTTCAATTTTTTTCACAAAAGGAAAAGAATGTTTAAATTCTTAAAGGCATCAGCGCCTAGCGAGCAAAAGGTGCCCCAAGGCGAGGTGGATGCATACTACAAAAAGCTACGCTGGCAAGTATTTTTCGGCGTATTTATCGGCTATGCGGCGTACTATTTACTACGTAAAAACTTCCCCTTGGCGATACCTTATCTAACCGATAAAGCGGGCGAATACGCAAGCTACGGCTACACGAAAGCAGATCTTGGTATCGTAATGTCGGTGCTAGGACTTGCTTACGGTATTTCCAAATTCGTAATGGGTAACGTCTCGGACCGCTCAAATCCTAAATATTTTATCGTAGCGGGCCTATTAGGCTCCGCCGCCGTAACGCTAATTTTCGGCCTAGTGCCAGGAGTTTTTACCAGCATCGCGGCGATGATCGTACTGGGCGCGCTAAACGGCTGGTTTCAAGGCATGGGCTATCCGCCTGGCGCTAAAACTATGACTAACTGGTTTAGCACCTCCGAGCGCGGCGTTTGGTGGAGCTGGTGGAACATCTCTCACAACTTAGGCGGCGGGCTTATCGGGCCGCTAGCGCTACTAGGTCTTGCGGTATTCGGCGCGTGGCAATCGCTATTTTACCTACCCGCCGTCATCGCGCTGCTAGCGGCGGTAGTAATGTATAAATTAATGCACGATACGCCGGAATCAGAAGGCCTACCGCCCGTCGAAGAGTATAAAGGCGAAAAGCGCGCGCATCAGACGAAATCCGCTCACGAGCTAAGCGCGACGGAGATTTTCGCAAAATATATCCTAAACAATAAATTCCTTTGGGCGATCGCGTTTGCCAACATCTTCGTTTATTTCATCCGCTACGGCATCATCGACTGGGCCCCGACGTATCTAAAAGAGGTTAAACACTTCACGGTAGATAAACAAAGCTGGGCGTATTTTATGTACGAATACGCCGGAATTTTCGGTATGCTAGCCAGCGGATACCTAAGCGATAAGGTTTTTAAAGGACACCGAGCGCCGCCTATGCTAATCTTTTTAGCGGGCGTTCTAGTCGCGATTTTTATTTATTGGAAAAATCCCGCCGGCAACGAGTGGGTCGACTACGCTTGCTTAGTGGCGATAGGATTTTTAATCTACGGTCCCGTGATGATGATAG
>NZ_CAJPMA010000067.1 GCF_905371695.1 uncultured Campylobacter sp.
TCATTTTTCTTTTTATTAAAAGAAAGTTTAATTTCTTTTAAAAGTACGCAAAATTTATTATTTGCCGGAGTTTTTATTTCGGCCGTATCTTATTTTGGTATAAGAGGTTTATTTGAGACGTATAATTTAAGAATCTTATACCTTTTTTATTTGATAGGATTTCTTGTTTTATTTCAATCTAAAACAGAGGTAAAAAATGAGCGTTAGCGTTTTGATGTATCATCATGTTTTAAAAAATAGCGGCTTTATTACTTCTAGCGTTGAGGATTTTGCCTCGCAGATGCGGTTTTTAGCGGAGGCGGGCTACAAAACGCTCGCGATGAGAGAATTTATCGCCTACAAAAAAGGCGAGCTAACCGTTCCTAAAAAAAGCGTCCTCATCACCTTTGACGACGGTTGGAAGGACAACTACGTCTACGCTTATCCGATCTTGCGCGAGTTTGGGCTGCGGGCAACGATATTTTTAGTGACGCAGTGGATAGAGCGCGCGAGCCTGCGGCGTGGCGAGTTTACCGAGCTAACTCACTCCGAATACAAAAAAGCAGCCCCCCAGCGCCCGCAGGACGTGTTTTTGAGCCTTGACGAAATAGCTGCGATGCGGGACGTTTTTGACTTTCACTCGCATACGCATACGCATTTTGACGAGTATTTCGGCACGCTCCCACCTGAGGAAAATTTCGCTCGGTGCCGCGAGTTTATGCGCGCAAATTTGGGCATCGAGGATAGGCTTTTGTGCTGGCCGCGCGGCAAATACGACGAAAATTTGATCCGTCTAGCTAGGCAGGCGGGCTACGAGGCGTTTTTCACGACGCAGCGAGGTATAAATAGACCAGACGGCGACCTATCGGCTATCAAACGATTTGCCGCTAAAGAAGGCGTCGCATGGCTAAGACGTAAGCTCTTTATCTATCAAAACGATTTTTTGGGCGGGATATATACCAAAATTAGAAATTTGTAAATATAGATTAAAAAATCCAAAATTTCTTTCGTTTTAATTGCGACATATTTTTTTAAATGGTTCGTCGGCGAGTTTCCGTGCAAAGTTAAGAAATATCCTATAACGCGCAAATTCGGCTCCAAATTTTTTGGTTTTTCTTAGATAAATTCTGAGATTTTACTATTATCTTTTTTAAGCAAGCGGTATGATGTATATCGGTCGGTATCGCCGCCCGTCTATTTCTCCGTAAAATATTTACTTCTACTGAATTTTTCTTTTAAAACCGAAGACTGCAAAATATTCGGTATAAAAGTTGTAAAATTTAAAGAGGGTATTGCATTAAGCAAATCTGCGTCGTATCTTTAATAAGGCTATAACTAATTTTATATCGCATTGATCGCAGTAAAAGAGAATGGTATGCCGAGCGGTTATTTTACTTCTCTAAATTTTGTCTTATTTTTAGTTCAATTAGCGGCATTTCATCTTTAAAATCCATCAGCGTTCGCTCCACGCCGTGCTTTATCATCCCCTCTTTGTCGCACGGCACGAAGTCCCAGTCTTTTTGAAATACCGCGTGCTTGCCCATAGTTTGGTTGCCGTTGCGCTGCGTGTAGCCGTTTTCGTTTAGATCGTTATCCCACGGCCCCCACTCAAACGCCCCGCTAGGCCCAAACAGCGCGATCACGGGCACGTCGTTGGCCGCGGCTAGGTGCATGATCGCCGTATCCACGCCGATAAACATAGCAGAGCGCTTTGATAGCGCGGCGGTTTGCTTTAGAGTGAGTTTACCGCCTAGATTTACGGGGCTAGAGGAGCACAGCGCCAGCACGTCGTCCAGCTTTTTTAGTTCGGCGTCGTTGTTATCGGCCGTTAGCACGACCCGCGCGCCCAGCCCCTCGCAAAAGTCGATGATATGCGCCATAGTTTCATCATCCGCACACTTAAACATCCAGCGGCTAGTTAGGTGCACGTGGATAAATTTAGGCGGTAAGTTTAGATGACTGATACAGTCTGGATTAAAATACACGCTTACTCGCTTGCTGCTAGGCTCAAATCCTAGCGCGGCTAGGGCGTCTAGATTACGATCCACGGTGTGGCGCAAGCCGCCTATTTTAGGGGCTTTGTGCGTTATTATTTTATTCACGGTCTTGTTTTTGCCTTCAAAGCCCACGATAGTTTTGATTTTAGCGTATTTGGCGACGATGATGCCGCGGTCGCCCGTCGTGGTCTGCACGGCGATGTCGTATTTTTGCTTTTTGATAGCGCGGATAAACTTTAGCTCGCGCCAAAGTCGCTTGAAAAAGCCGACCTCTTTTATATTTGCGCGGTCGTAGACGTGGATGTTTTGGATGTTCGGGTTGCCTTCGATCATCGCCTCGGTGCCCTTGTTTAGCGCGAAATCTATCTGCGCGTCAGGGTAGATGCGGCGTAGGTTTTCGACGAGCGGAGTCGTAAGCAGCACGTCGCCGATGTTTCTAAATTTCATAACTAGGATTTTGATTTTTTTATCTTTCATTTTACGTACTTCCAAAATGTGTATTGCGCGTAAAGCCTTGCTATCACGTAGCCGCGCCAGCCCTCGCGCCAGCCGCCTTTTAGGAAAAATAGCTTAAAAAACGTCCACTCGGGATTTAAAACGGCCTTAAATTTGCTTGATTTTGCGCCCTTTGCGCCAAGGCTCGAGTAGCGATTTTGCTTGGCGATAAACTGCTCGATGCTGTCGTAGGCATAGTGTTTGAAGTGGTTTTTTAGCCTGCCGATTTGGTTTTTGGTGGCGGTTAAATTTGCGGCGTCTGCCTGGATTTGTTCATCCGTTTTGGGCGCGCTTTTTAAAACGACCTTTTCGTGTATCTCGCGCCCGTCAAATTCCGCCTGCGTCTTGTCAAAGAGCCTAACCGTGTAGTCTGGATAAAGCCCCATAGTGCTCACTTCTTTGCCAAAAAATATATTTGCGCGAGCTACCTCGTATGCGCAAAACTCGGGGCACTGCAAAACCTGCAAAATTTCCTCTCGCAAAGGCTCTAAAATCACCTCGTCGCTATCCAGTACGAAAACCCAGCGATTACGCGCTAGATCCACTCCTAGCTGCTTTTGCGCACTAAATCCCAGCCATTTTTGCTTGTGAAATTTGACGTTTTTAAACCCAGAGCAAATTTGCTCCGTGGCGTCCTGCGAGCCGCTATCGACCACGACGACTTCGTCGGCGAACTCGCAGCTTTTTAGCACCTCGGCGAGGTATTTTTCGCTGTTAAGCGTGAGGATTACGACGCTTAGCATTTATAAATTTCCTCGTTAAAATGCTTAAAGCGTTTGTGAAACCAAAAATACTCGCCGGGCTTCTCGCGTACCACGGCCTCGGTGGCGTCAGCTTGCGCTTGCGTGGCCTTTTGTACGGCTTCATCTTTGTCAAAATCCCTAATATCAATCGGCGGGGAAAAGCAAATTTCGCTAAGGTTTGCCCCTTTTTCGCGGATAAAGGCCGGCACGATGAGCGCGTCCATTTTTTGCGCAAAAATGCTAACTGCCGGCGTATGCAAAACTTTTCGCCCGAAAAATTTGACCTCTACGCCTTCTTCTTTGGCGGTGTTTTGATCGACTAGGATGCCCACTAATCGGCGCGCCTTGACCGCTTTTAAAATTTGCTTGGCGCCGCCCATTTTGTCGATGAGCTCGATATCAAAGCGGGTGCGATTTGCCGCCAAAATACGCTGCATGACCGCGCTATCAAGAGCGCGTCCGACGATGCTAACGCCTCCAAATTTTGCCGCCATCGCTAGAGAAAAAAGCTCCCACTGCCCGTAGTGCGCCGTTTGCACGATGATCGGGCGACCCGAGGCGAGCGCGTTTTGAAAGATTTCTAGGTTTTTAAATTCGACTTTTTCTAGGATTTTTTCCTTGCTCGCGTTTTGGTTTTTTATAAAATTTACCGCAAATTTGGCGTAGTTTTGGTACGTATCTTTGATGATTTGTTCTTTTTGCTCGGCTGTTAGCTCGTCCGCGTAGGCGAAATTTAGATTTGCTCTGATGATTTTGGTGTGCTTGGCGTCAAATTTATAAAACAAAAACGCGATGAAATTTAAAAAAGGATCCAGCAAAAACGCGGGAGTAACGGTAAAGATAAATTTAAAAAATCTATAAAGCCAAAGGTAAAACAAATCACGCATCAAGTAGCCTTTTTGCCGCGTTTGCGATAGCCTGCGGCGCGATATCTCGCACGCAAAAGTCGCTTTTGTCTATCTTTTTCGCGTCTATTTTTTTACCCGCGTCGATGGTTAAATTTACGGGCGTTGCGTAGGCGTTTCGCTCTGCGGGGCGGTTACCAAAAAGCGTGATAGAGGGGCGATTTTGCGCCCAGGCGATATGCGTCACGCCGCTATCGTTGCCGATAACAAGGTCGCAGGATGATATAAAATTTACGAGCTCTTTTAGGTTTAAGTTTAGCGGTTTTGCGTTTGAGTTTTTTATCAAATTTAGAGCCTCTTTTTCCTCTTTTTCGCCGTTAAAGCAGACAAAAATTTCATTTTGCGGCTCGTCTAACAGGGCGATAACGTCGCCAAATTTATCGTAAATTTTACTCGGCTCGCTAGCAAAAGGCGCGATCAAAATTTTCTTTTTTGAGCTATCAAATTTACTTTGCTGGGCGCTAAAACAAGGCTGTTTGGCTAAAATTTCATCCTCGCTAAAACTAAATCCTAAGGCAAAAGCCGTAAGTTTTAAATTTCGCAAGATGATATTTTCTCCGTAGTCGCAGCTAAATTTATGTCTGTAAAACAGCGCCGCAAGCGGTTCTTTTACGCTAAATTTGTCAAATCCGTAACTGTTTTTGCCAAGAAGCTTCGCAACCGCGGCGGATTTGATCAGCCCTTGCAGGTCGATGACGTAGTCAAATTCGCCCTCTTGTTTAGCAGAGGCTATCAGCTCCAAACTTTTTTTGTATTCGCCGTTTTTTAACGGTAGCGATACGACGCGCGAAATTTGCGGGCAAAGAAACAAAATCTCGCTAAATTTGGCGTCGGCAAACCACGTTATTTTCGCCTGCGGTAGGTGTTTTTCGATAAACTGTAAAATGACTACCGCATGAACGATGTCGCCCAGGGCGGAGAGCTTGATAACGGCGATGTTTGGGCTTAAATTTTTACTCATTTACCGCTTTTATAAAGATTTTTAGCTATCATTTTAGGCAAAAATAGCTAAAAAAGGTTTGAAATGGCTAAAAATTATATCTGCGTTTTTGACTGCGAGACGGTGCCCGACACCGCGCTTTTGCGTAAAATTTACGGCTTTGATGGAAGCGACGCGGAGGTGGCGAGGCAGGCGTTTGCCGCGCAAAAAGCAGCAAGCGGAAGCGAGTTTTTACCCGTGATGTTTCACCGCGTCGTGGCGATTTCAGCGGTGATGGCGGACGAATACGGTAAATTTTTGCGCGTAAGCACGATGAAAGGCGCAAACGAGCGCGAAATCCTAAATAAATTTATCGGCTTCGTAAACTCGCACAACCCGCGCCTGGTGAGCTTTAACGGGCGGGGCTTTGACCTGCCGATGATTTTAACTCGCGCGATGAGGTATAACGTCTCGTTTCCGAGCTTTTACGAGGTCGAAAACAAGGAGCTTGGCAAAGGCAAATGGGACGGCAACTACCGCGACAGGTACAGCGGCAAATTTCACTTTGATCTGCTTGACCACGTGAGCGAGTTTGGCTCCGTGCGCGGGCTAAAGCTAGATACTCTGTGCGCGAGCTTAAATTTGCCAGGTAAATACGACGTGCACGGCGATCAGGTGATGGAGCTGTTTTTTGACGGAAAGATCGATAAGATCAACGAATACTGCGAAAGCGACGTGCTAAACACATACTGGCTTTTCCTAAAATACGAGCTTTTGCGCGGAAATTTGACGCTGGATGATTACGCCGATGACATCTCGGTGATGAGCGAGTGGCTTGCGGCAAACTGCGCCCAGATGGGCTATACGCCGGTATTTTGCGAGGCTGTAGAGACGGAGCTTGCTAGGCTTGAGGGCGGGATTTCTTACGAAGATGAAAATTTTAGCGCCAATCCGAAACGAAAGGAGCAAAATTTAGACGTCAAGCCTTTAAGCGTAAATAAAAATTTAGCCCTGGACGAGATCGAAGACGCGCCTAGAATTAGCGCGCAAAATTTAGATGCGCACCTTGAAAAAAGCGGTCTTGGCGGACTTTTGCAAAAAGGAGGAGCGCTAAATTTAAAAAACAAGCCGCGTGAAAAATCTAGCGAGGATGCGCGCGAAAACGAAGATATTACGGATGCGGCGCTGCCTGAAATAAATTTAGATGACGAATGATTAAAAGCGGAAGGAAAAACATGAAAATTTTAGTAACCGGAACGGCGGGATTTATCGGATTTCATTTGGCAAATGCCCTTGCAAAAAGAGGCGACGAGGTCGTCGGATACGACGTGATAAACGACTATTACGACGTAAATTTAAAGCTAGCGCGCCTAAAAACGGCCGGTTTTGACGTGAGCGAGATAGACTATGGCAAGCTTACCACCTCAAAAACGCAGCCTAATTTAAAATTTATAAAAGCCGATCTAGCCGATGGCGAGACGATGAAAAAGCTTTTTGAGAGCGAGAAATTTGACTGCGTCGTAAATTTAGCCGCTCAGGCGGGCGTTCGCTACTCGCTAATAAACCCGCAAGCCTACATCGACAGCAACGTTACCGGCTTTATGAATATCCTTGAGTGTTGCCGCCACAACCAAACCGCAAATTTAGTCTATGCAAGCTCTAGCTCGGTCTACGGCCTAAACGAAAATATGCCGTTTTCTACGCACGAAGGCGTAAATCACCCGATCAGCCTCTACGCCGCGACTAAAAAAAGCAACGAAATGATGGCGCACACGTACTCGCACCTCTTTGGCGTGCCGACTACTGGACTGCGATTTTTCACGGTTTACGGTCCGTGGGGACGCCCTGATATGGCGCTGTTTTTATTTGTCGATGCCGCGCTAAAAGGCAAAAAAATCGACGTCTTTAACTACGGCAAGATGAAGCGCGACTTCACCTACGTGGACGACATCGTAAAGGGCATCATAAAATGCGTCGATAACCCAGCCAAGCCAAATCCCGCGTGGGACGCGAAGCATCCCGATCCTGCCACTTCAAGCGCGCCGTTTAAGGTCTATAATATCGGCAACAATAGCCCCGTAGAGCTCATGGACTACATCAAGGCCGTCGAGCTAAAAATCGGCCGCGAGATAGAAAAAAACTTCCTCCCGCTGCAAGCCGGCGACGTGCCTGCGACCTTTGCGGACGTGAGCGATCTGGTGGCGGACTTTGAGTATAAGCCCGCAACTAGCGTAAATGATGGGGTGGCTAGGTTTATCGAGTGGTACTGCGAGTTTTACGGGGTTAAAATTTGAGATTTTTCGCGCTGTTGCTGGCCGCCTTTTTAAATTTCGCTTTGGCGGCGCAGAGTGAAAATCTAAATAATGCAGCGAGCGAAGATGATGCTAAAAAAGATAAATTTGAGCTTTTAAAACTTAGCGAATACAAAGGTCAAAACGTCGGCGGTTGGCTAGCTAGCGAGAAGCTCGACGGCGTGCGCGCCTACTGGGACGAGCGAAATTTGCGTTCGCGAAACGGTAAAATTTTAGCCGCGCCGGAGGGCTGGAGCGCGCATTTTCCGCCATTTGCGCTTGACGGCGAGCTTTACACCGCGCGGGGCGAATTTGAAAAAATCCAATCAACCGTGATGGATAAAACGCCGAGTGTTACGGCGTGGAGCGAGATCAAATTTTACGTTTTTGACGTGCCTGGGGCTGGCGGCGGGCTTTTAGAGCGGCTTAGCGAGCTTGAAAAATTTATCTTGCAAAATCCGCAAGCCGGGCAAAATTTAAAGATAATCAAACAAGTAAAAGTAAAAGATAACGCCGAATTTGAGGCGTTTGCCGAGCATATCGTCGCAAAGGGCGGCGAGGGTGCGGTCGTGCGCGAACCAAACGTGCCCTACGAGCGAAAACGAAGCAAAAACGCGCTGAAATATAAAAAATTTAAAGATGCCGAGTGTGAAGTAACTGCTATAAACGCGGGTACGGGTAAATACGCCGGGCTCATGGGCTCGGTAACCTGCAAATCGCTCGGCGCGGCAGGCTCAACCCCAGACGAGCAAATCCCGCACGGAGTTAAATTTAAAGTGGGCTCGGGTTTTAGCGACGAAGAGCGCGCAAACCCGCCTAAGATCGGCTCTATAATAACCTACAAATATCAAAATTTGACCGCAAAAGGGTTGCCTAGGTTTCCGATATTTTTGCGGGTTAGAGAGGATTAAATTTGGCTGTTTAGGTCAAATTTGCCCGCTTGGTCGCTTTGGGATCGGTGCCGTAAATTTACGCTCGGTGCGTGGTATGGCGGCTAAATTTAACGTGCGGGTTTAGCAACGCCGCATTTTTTATTTTACCTTTTTATCTTTTATGATAAAATCCAAAATCTAAAATTTAAAGAGGTGGAATTTATGAAAATTTTAATAACTGGCGGAGCGGGCTACATCGGCTCTCACGTGCTAAAAGCGCTTTTGAAACAAGGCGGGCACGAGATAACGGTCGTGGATAATCTCTGCAAAGGCACGACAAAGGCGCTTGACGCGCTCGAAAAAATCGGTAAATTTAAGTTCGTAAAGGCAAATTTAGAGGATGATTTGAGTGGGATTTTTGCGGAGGGCAAATTTGACGCGATTATCCATTTTGCCGCATTTATCGAGGTTTTTGAAAGCACGCAAGAGCCGCTAAAATACTATCTAAACAACACCGCAAACGTAGCTAAAATTTTGACCTATTGCAAAGAGTACGGCGTAAATAAATTTATATTTAGCTCCACCGCTGCCGTTTACGGCGAGCCAGAAATCGGCGAGGTCGATGAGCAAACCGCGGCAAATCCGATAAATCCCTACGGCCGAAGCAAGCTAATGAGCGAGTGGATCATCAAAGACTACGCAGCTTCAAATGAAAATTTCAAATTTGCGATTCTGCGGTACTTTAACGTCGCGGGCGCCGACGAAGAGGGGCTCATCGGGCAAAACTATCCAAACGCCACGCACTTAATCAAAGTCGCGACGCAGACGGCTCTTGGTAAACGCGAAAGCATGGGAATTTTCGGCAGCGACTATCCGACCGCGGACGGCACCTGCGTGAGGGACTATATCCACGTGAGCGACCTGGCAGACGCGCATCTAAGCGCGCTAGAGTATCTAAACGAGTATGAAAAAAGCGAGACCTTTAACGTCGGCTACGGCCGCGGCTTTAGCGTAAAAGAGGTTATAGAAACGGCTAAAAAAGTAAGCGCGTATGGCATTGTAAAAAATAGAGAAAATTTAAGAAGGAGATACTATGAAAATGGCAATAATAGGCAGCGGGTACGTCGGACTAGTTAGCGGTGCTTGCTTCGCGAAGATGGGCAACGACGTAACTTGCGTGGATGTAGACGAGGACAAAATCGCCTCTTTAAAAAATGGCGTCGTGCCTATATATGAGCCAGGGCTTGCTGATATCGTAAGTGAGTGCTACAAAAATGGCTCGC
>NZ_CAJPMA010000068.1 GCF_905371695.1 uncultured Campylobacter sp.
CGATAAAATACGCTCAAAACGCTCGAAAAGGCGAATTTAAGATAAAAAAATTAAGCGAAGATAGCTCGTACCGCGAGGAGATTTATTACCCCGTGCCTAATAGCGAATTTAGCGCCTACGAGGTTACGATAGACGTATCTAAAATTACTAAATGCGGGTTAATTAGCGTATCGTTCGCTAGAAATTTTAAAACCCTTAAAGAGCTACAAAATGCGCTAAAAAGCGAAAAATTTAACGAAAAATTTTTAGCGAACGTTCCTGAAATACCGTGCAAGTAAAAGCGCGTAAATTTTAAAAAAGAGGTGAAATTTTGAGAATAGAAATGCTGGCAAGCAAAATCCACCGCGCGACCGTGACGGACGCGAATTTAAACTACGTGGGCTCTATCACGCTGGGCGACGAGCTGATAAAAGCCGCGAATTTAGTCGAGTTTCAAAAAGTAGAAATTTTAAACGTCAATAACGGCGAGCGCTTTGCAACCTACGTGATCGCGGGCGGCAAAAAGGGCGAGGTATGCCTAAACGGCGCGGCGGCGCGCAAAGTCTGCGTCGGCGACGTCGTAATCATCGTAGCGTACGCGAGCGTGAAAGCGAAAAAGGCGAGGGAATTTAAGCCTAAAATCGTGCACGTAAACGAGAAAAACGAAATTATTTAGCGTATTTTCTTTTAGGCGCTTTTTATAAAAACTTCTGCGATGCGGTCTATTTGCCAGCCTTGACGAGTTTGGAAATTTCGGAGCGGAGCGGAGCGGCGGTCTCGTCCGCCTGCGGCCGGGAGCGCGGCTAAGAGGAGCACACCCGCCTATCTTTTTACGGTCGAGATAGAAATTTAGCTTAAATTCGGTAAAATGCGCCGAATTTAGGGGGTGAAAATGTTTGAAAATTTCGATTTTTCCAAAATGGGCGATATGTTGGCTCAGGCGCAAAAGGCCGCCAAAGAGCTAGAAGCGCAAAGCGCGGCAAAAGAATTCGGCGCTAAAAGCGGCGGCGGGCTGGTAAGCGCGAAAGTAAACGGCAAGGGCGAAGTGCTAGACGTCACGATAGACGATAGCCTAATGAGTGACAAGGAAAGCTTGCAAATCTTGTTAATCAGCGCGATAAACGATGCGTTAAAGGCTGCGGAGGACGATAAGAAAGCGACGGCGGGCAGGATGCTGGGCGGGCTAAATTTCGGCTCTTGATTCGCGCGCCTTTTCGCAAGAGCCTTAAAATTTACAAAATCGTCTCGCGCTATGCTTTGCCTGCCTTTTTACGTTCTAAATTCGGTAAAATTTCGGATAAGATTTAAGCCGTTAGCCCCGCGAGGTCTAAGCGCGAGCCGAGCAAATCCGCCGAGTCGCGGACGTAAAGGAATTTTTATAAAAACGCTCGCAACGGGGCGCACGATAAACAAAGGATAAAAATGAAAAAACTGCTTCTTTCCCTATTTTTCGTATTCGCGGCGCTTACGGCGTATGCGCAGCCGCGCCCGACGCAAGACGATTTTCACGCCTGCTACGAGAAAAATAAAGGCTCCATAGTCTCCGTAAATAAGCATTTCGGCGTAGCGATTACCAAAGATCTAATCGCCGTGCCTAAAAATGGCGACGCGCCGATCGTAAAATACGTCAAATTCGATCCGTTTTTACAGCTTTATCTCGTGCGTTCCGACGCTCCGCTAGCCGCGCCAGTAATGGCGGACGGCGCGGACGACGAGCGCGTGAGCAAAAGTACGTGGGTTGCGGTTTTAAGCGACGATAACGCCAGCAAAATGGGACACGTCAAGGCGCTGGGCGAAAATTTGGGCGATTTTGATACGTTAAGCTTCGAGTATAACGCTACGGGCGAGCTAAACACGCCTTGCTGCAAGCTGCTTGGTATCGCCGTAGGCGGAGATAAGTTCGTTCCGAGCCGATATTTGAAGCATTTTGCGGCGTACGAGGACGTTTATTACGGCGATATAGGCGTAAAATTTACGCAAAAAGAGGGCAAATTTTACGTTAGCGAGGTCGATCCGCTGGGGCGGGGTAAAATGCTGATTAAAGGCGACGAGCTTATCGGTATCGCCGGCGCGCTGCCTACGTCTCTTCGTCAGATTAACGAGGCGATTTTATTCGCGCCCAAGGGCTCTAAAATCGAGCTAATCGTGCAGCGAGACGGTACTCAAACGATCTTTAACGTCCCGGTTTCGGGCGATTTAAAATTTACGCAAAGCGCGGACGCGCTAGTGCCTAATTCTTCGTCGCAGCCTAACCTAAACGCGATGCCTAGCGCCGTCGCTAGCGATATGGACGAGCAAATTTTAAGAGATTACGGCATCGCGGTGGATAATAAACTAATCGTAACCAAAGTAGAGCCCGGCTCGCGGGCGGAAAAATTCGGTATAAAATTTAACGACCGCATAGTAGAAGTCGAGCGCGAGCGGGTAAAGACGCGCTCCGAGCTTTTAAATAAAATCGCCGATAAGCAAAACTTTACGCTCGTATTTTCGCGCAAAGATTTCCAGTTTTTCGTAAAAGTTTCTCCTAAATGAGAGCGGCGAAATTTTGCGCGCGCATCGGCTTTGCCCCGCGCGGCCGGCGAAATGCCCTAAATTTTAGGAGCGAAAATGGCTAGAAATTTGCTCGAAGATTTCAAAGCGTATTTACGCAAAAATTTACCCGCGGCGCCTAGCTTTCACCCTTATTACGAGCGGGCGCTAGCGCAGATGCTGCTTGCGGGCGGCAAACACTTCCGCGCTCAGTTGCTTTTAGGCGCGGTGAACGCTTTAAAACCGGGTCTCGTAAACGCCGCTATGCGAGTAGCTTTGGGCGTTGAGGTGTTGCATGCTTATTCGCTCATTCACGACGATTTGCCCGCGATGGATAACTCGGATCTGCGCAGGGGCGAGCCTACGCTACACGTAGCTTACGACGAGGTTACGGCGATTTTGGTCGGCGACGCGCTAAACACGCAGGCGTTTTTAGAAATTTCGCGCGCCGAACTGCCTGCGGATACGCGCGTAAAATGCGTGGAAATTTTAGCTCAAAATGCGGGCGCTAGCGGTATGGTGCTGGGCCAAGCGCTTGATTGCTTTTTTGAGGCGAGCCAAAAGGCGCGCGCCTTGCGAGCGAGATTCGCCGTTTCGGAGCGGGCGCTAAATTTAGAGGAATTAACCTTTTTGCACCTGCATAAAACAGGTAAGCTAATAGCCGCAAGCTTGCAAATGGGCTCGGTAATCGCGGGATTAAGCGACGAAAAATGCGAGCGAATTTATAAAATCGGGCTTGATTTGGGGCTTGCCTTTCAGATAGAAGACGACGTGATCGACGCGACGGGCGACGAGAGCGCGGCGGGAAAGCCGACGCATAACGATGCCGCAAAAAATTCGTTTACGAATTTGCTAGGCGTCGAAGGCGCCGTAAACGCGAAAAACGAGCTAATTTACAAAATAAACAAAGACGCGCGCGAATGCGAGCCGCGCCTTGGGGCTATGATTTGCGCCCTAACGGACAGATATCTAAAAAACTAAAATTTAGTAGAAAATATGCGAAATTTAGAGCAAATTTTAGCGTCGCTAGACGAGAGCGCGCAAAAGGTTTTGGTTTTAGGAGGCGCAAAGCACCCCGTTTGGGACGATGCGAACGAGGTTTTCGCGCTAGCTACGAGGCAAATTTTAGATAAAAGCCTAGGGCGACAAGAAGGCGCGGATTACGGCGGGACGGTTAAATTTTATGGTGCCGTGCCGATTGCATTTATCGGCGTACATACGCGCATCGTGCGAAGAAGCATAGGATTTTTACTCACGCAGCGGCATCTTTTGGTTAAATTTGACGCCTCTGCTGTAAACGCTGACGAAGTAGCCGCGGCGTTTAGGCTCGGCGAGCATTCGCCTGACGAGCTGGAAAATCTCGCGTGGCAAGAGCTAGAAAAATGCAAATTTGAAATCGAGGACGAGATGAAAGCGGCGATGAAAACTGCGCTAAAAGCGATCTTGCAGGCGGTTTTTGAGGAGGGCGTTAGGGCCGAGGAGCGCACGATTGCGGATAAAATTTTGGAGCTTGAGCTGGGCGAAGCGCTAAAAACGCCGCTTGACGAGACGAAGCTGCTATCAAAATCGCTTAGCGTCTTTAAGCCCGTCTCGCCGATACTTCACAGCCTTGACCGCTCGCTTTTTGGTAAGCCTTACGGCGTGATACTAGACGAGCGCGGACTTATTAGCCGTGAGCTGATGGAAGAGCCAGTTTTTAGCTCGTGGGACGAGATCGCAGACGCACAAATCGAAGTAAAAGAGGATGCCGTAATAATCGGCGAAAAAGAGCATAAGATACCGTTTGAGCTAAAAGATAAAAAGGAAAATTTCGCCGAGTTTTTAAAATTTACGGCGCAAGCTAGGGCGTAAATTTAGCGCGCTTTTGATCGGATTTGCGCGTAAATTTAAGGAAAAATATGAAAAATTTGCTGCTAGGCGCGGTCGCTGTCTGGGCGTTTTGCGGTTGCGCAGGGCTAAAGCCTAGCGCAGACAAGGACGTCGCTTTGATCGACGTGCCCGAGGAAAACTGGACGAGATACGAGGATACGGACGGCGCGCCAAAAGAGGTCGCGTTTTTCACGGCGTCTTTTTCCGAGCGGTTTCGCGCGTCTTTTAAAAACGGCGAAAAGATCGGCTTTACGCTAATCAAGCAAGCCCAAACGCTAAAAAACATCGTCTGCGCTGGCTTTGGCGGAAAATAAATTCGGGTTTTGTCGGCTAAAAACTGGCGCGTCTTTGCGTAAGCGAAGCGGTTTGCGCGTTTTGCAAGGTACTCGCCGCTAAATTTTGCTTTTACTAAAAATTTATAAAAGCCTTATACTAGATTTAACAAGTTAATATATAGTTCGGCAGCGATTTTCTAACAGAAGATCAAAAATAAAAAGCCAAATTTGAGAGGCTAAAGATGTTAAAAAGATATTGTTTCTCGCCGTTGGTGCGTTATTTGCATTTGGTGCTCTAGCTCAAGCAGGCGAGATAAAAGCAAGCGACTCGCCCTTTGGTTACGCTAGCATTGGAGCAGAGCAAAATTTTGGCGGATACGCCGGCAAAGAGAGTAAAGAAGTCGTCGTAAAAGATAGGCAAGAGCTCGTAAAATACGCTCAAATGGGTGGTTACGTCATCTATGTGGATGGGCTCATAGACCTTAGCGAAGGCAAGATCCCACAAAATGGCAATAGCGATGGGCTGGATAAATTTATAAGTGAGATTAGCGGTGGCGAGTTTAGCTCTTATGCCAAATTTATGCAGGCTTACGGCGCTTCATGCCGTGCAAATTTAGACGGTTCGCAAGATCCAAAGCTAGCAGCGCTTCGCAAAAATTTAGCCAACGAGTGGAAAAAGCTCATCGTAGTGCCGGTAGCTAGCAACACCACAATAATCGGCTTAGGCGAAAACTCAGGCATAAAAGGCGGCTCGCTTTTGTTAAAAAATGTCCAAAATATCGCGATCCGCAATATGAAGATCGAAGATGCTTTTGATCCATTTCCAGATATACAAAAAAATGACGGCTTTAATGCGCAATATGATAGCGTCAGCATAGAGTCAAGCAAAAACATCTGGGTAGATCACTGCCATTTTAAGGACACGGTCGAGCTTGGTCATGTGCATTTAGCAGGTGGAGAGCTTATTAAATGGCAAACTTATGACGGACTATGCGACATTAAGGGGGATAGTGCGGCTATCACGATCTCGCACAACATCTTTGAAAACCACGACAAAACGATGTTAATTGGCTCAAGAGACTCGGACGGCAGTAGCGAAACAAGGACGATAACGGTCGCTCATAACATTTTTGACAACTGCGCGCAACGCCTACCTATGGCACGCAATGCAAAGGTGCACGTCTATAACAACTTTTATGACTCAAAAGATTGCTTCTATGACCAAAAATACGCCATTGGCGTGCGCTTTGGCTCGCTAATATACGCTCAAAACAACTACTTTACAAATGGCGTCAAGATAAGCTACAAGTGTAACAAAGGCACCATTTTTGAAAGCGGCAACATAGACCTTTCAAAAAAAGGTAGCGTTTGCGAAAAACTAACCAAGCCGCCATTTGAGCCTCCATATAAATTTGAGCTCCTCAAAGCCTCAAATGTCCAAAACGAGGTAAATAAAAACGCCGGCACCGGCAAACTAGACGTTGCTAAATAATTAAAAAGAGAAAAGGAAAATTTCGCCGAGTTTTTAAAATTTACGGCGGCGTTAAAAGCGTAAAATTTAAGCCGAATTTTCGTATAATCGCATAAAAACTAAGGAGAGAAAATGCTAAAAAAGATGGCGGATACGATAAGGTTTTTATGCGCGGATATGGTGCAGCAGGCAAACAGCGGGCATCCGGGCGCGCCGATGGGGCTAGCCGACGTCATGGTCGTGCTGGCTAAATTTCTAAATCACAATCCTAAAAATCCAAACTGGCTAAACCGCGATAGGCTCGTATTTAGCGGCGGTCACGCAAGCTCGCTCGTGTATAGCTTTTTGCATCTTAGCGGCTACGATCTTAGCCTCGAGGATCTAAAAAACTTCCGTCAGCTAGGCTCTAAAACCCCGGGTCACCCGGAGATACACACCAAAGGCGTCGAGGTCGCGACCGGACCGCTGGGGCAGGGCGTAGCAAACGCGGTGGGCTTTGCTATGGCGGCAAAATACGCGGCCAATCTACTAAACGAACCGGAAAACGCCGTCATCGATCATAAAATTTACTGCCTCTGCGGCGATGGAGACTTGCAGGAGGGTATCAGCTACGAGGCCTGTGCGGTCGCGGGCAATCTACACCTAGATAACCTCGTGCTGATCTACGACTCAAACAACATCACGATCGAGGGCGACACGAGTATCGCTTGGAGCGAGGACGTGAAGGCGAGGTTCGAGGCTCAGGGCTGGGACGTAGCGCGTATCGACGGTCACGACTACGATCAGATCGAGTTTGCGCTCGAGCAAGCCGCCGAAAAGGAGCGCCCGTATCTCATCATCGCAAACACTCGCATCGCAAAGGGCGCTGGCGAGTTAGAGGGCAGCCACCACAGCCACGGCGCGCCGCTTGGCGAGGAGATCATAAAGGCCGCTAAAATCGCGGCGGGCTTTGATCCTGAGCGTAAATTTGCTATTGACGAGGACGTGCTGATTCGCTTCCGTGCCGCGATAGAAAAGGGCGACCTAGCCGAAGCTCAGTGGAACAAAAAAGTAGAAAATCTAAGCTCTGAAAGCAAAAATATGCTAAATTCGCTGCTAAATCCTGATTTTAGTAAGATAAATTTCCCTGATTTTAGCGGCAAAAAGCTAGCCACGCGCGATAGCAACGGCATCATCATGAACGAGATCGCGCGTGCGCTGCCCGGCTTTATCGGCGGTAGCGCGGATCTGGCGCCGTCAAACAAAACCGAGCTAAAAGGCATGGGCGACTTCCCTAACGGACGCAACATCCACTACGGCATCCGCGAGCACGCCATGGCCGCGATAAACAATGCTGTCGCTAGATACGGGCTTTTCTTGCCGTTTAGCGCGACGTTTTTTATATTTAGCGACTACCTTAAACCGGCTGCCCGCATCGCTTCGCTGATGAGCGTTAGGCACTTTTTTGTCTTTACGCACGACAGTATCGGCGTGGGCGAGGACGGCCCGACGCATCAGCCTATCGAGCAGCTTAGCACGCTTCGCGCGATGCCGAATTTTTATACGTTCCGCCCGGCCGACGGCAACGAAAACGCGCTTTGCTGGAAGGCGGCGTTAAATTTACGCGCTCCAAGCGCCTTCGTGCTAAGCCGCCAAGGCTTAGCTCCGCTTGAAAAAGGCGAATTTGGCGGCGTAGAAAACGGCGCGTATCTGCTAAAACGCGCGCAAAACGCCAAAATCACGCTAATATCTAGCGGTAGCGAAGTAGAGCTTTGCGTCAAAGCGGCTGAAATTTTAGCCGCTAAGGGTATCGGCGCGAACGTCGTATCCGCGCCGTGCTTTGACCTGCTTTGTGAGCAGCCGCGCGAGTACGTGGATAAAATTTTAGATCCGCAAACCAAAATCATCGCCGTCGAAGCCGCAAGCGCGCTAGAGTGGTATAAATTTGCTGACGAAATCTACTCGATGAAGAGCTTTGGCGAGAGCGGCAAGGCGGGCGCATTGTTTGAATACTTCGGCTTCACGCCTGAAAAGATCGCGGAATTCGCGCAGGAAGCGGCGAAGTAAATTCAACTTTCGGGGCGAGGTTAGGTTTAAAATTTGCCCCAATTTTTACTTCTGCGTTAAATTCTACGGGCTTGGCTCGCGCAAAATTTATAAACTACTGAAATTTTAATAACCCGCAATTATCCGCCGAACCGCTTGCGCAAGCGTTAGTAGCTTAAAGTCCGTACTTACGGCCATTTCACGTAAATTTGCGGTCTATCGAAAAATTTAAGGCGTGATTAAAATACGCTACTCCGCGCCGCAAGGAGCGAGAGCGTCTGGTAGTGCCCACGCCCAACTCGGCTTTTTGCATTTATCGCCGCTTCCCGCTCTTTATATCGTACTACCGCTCGTTTGCCTTAAAATTTGAGTAAATTTTATGATTTTTCTGCTAAAATCGCGTCTTTACGATTTTTAAACCCGCGGCAAAAATCTCAAATCCGCCGCTAAATTTGCGTAAAACGACTAAATTTTTAATCAAGGTATAAAATGGAACTCTCGCATATCATCGTTTTAGCCCTAGTTCAGGGCATTAGCGAGTTTTTGCCCGTATCTAGCTCGGCGCATCTAGTGCTGGTGCCAAAGCTGCTTGGTTGGGCGGATCAAGGACTAGCCTTTGACGTCGCCGTCCACGTAGGCACGCTGGTTGCGATTTTGATTTACTTTAAAGACCGCATCGCCGCGCTTTTGAGAGATTTTTTCGCCTCGATCGCTCAAAAAAGGGCGGTCGGTCAAAGTACGCTCGTGTGGGCGACGGGTTTTGGCACAATCCCCGTGGGGCTGTTTGGCCTAGCCTTTGGCGACTTCATCGAGCAATACGCTAGAAACGGCGCTTTGATCGCTATTATGACCATAGTTTTTGGATTAATTTTAGGCTTTGCCGACAAAAAAAGCGGCGCAAAGGACGAAGCCGCCATCACGATAAAAATCGCCCTAATCATCGGCCTAGCGCAGGCAATCGCGCTCATACCGGGCGTTTCTCGCTCGGGCGTGACTATGACTGCGGCGCTAATGCTCGGTTTTTCTCGAACGGCGAGCGCAAATTTTTCGTTTTTGCTCTCGATCCCGGTTATCGTGCTAGCAGGCGGTTTGGAGGCTCTTAAAGTCTTTAAGATACCCGATTCGCTGCCTTGGAGTGACCTTGCTATCGGCGCGGCGATTAGCGGCGTTAGCGCGTATCTTTGCGTGCGGCTATTTATGGCGATGTTGCAGCGCATTTCGATGATGCCGTTTGTGATTTATCGCTTGGTTTTGGGCGTATTTTTACTTTTTAGATTTTTAGTAGGTAATTTTGCGTTAATAATT
>NZ_CAJPMA010000069.1 GCF_905371695.1 uncultured Campylobacter sp.
TGTTGTGATACAGGCCGTCCGCGCGCTTTTCAAAGAGCGAAGTAACGAGCACGACGCCATTTTGTCGCGCTACCTCGCCCCAAAATTTGACGTCGTTTTCCCAGCCCTCGGCAAGATCAAAAAACCTCGTCTCCTCGCTCTGGCAAAAATACTGCGTCTGGTGCAGCTCCTGAAGCACCACGAGCTCTGCCCCGCCGCCGCTAGCTTCGCGCACGAGCTCGAGCGTCCTTTGCACGGTCGCGTCTTTGGTGCCGTAAAATTTTTGTTGGATTAGCGCTACTTTCATATTTTTCCTTACGATTTAAATTTTTAAAATTATATCAAAGCGGGGATAAATTAGGGCTTGAACGGCTGATCGGGCGAGCAAATTTTGCCGCTTTCGCCGCTTATAAAATTTGCTTTAGCCTCTCAAGCAAGCCAGCACAAGAGCTAGAAACATCCTCGTAGCAGCGCTCAAAATCGCGGGTGTAGTATGGATCGGCGATTATTTTACCGCTTGAGGCCTCGCTAAATTCGAGTAGGAATTTTACTTTTTCGTCAAATTTAGCCTCAGCGCCGAATTTACGCTTCAAAGTCCTTAAATTTTCATCGTCCATTATCAAGATAAGGTCGCTGCTATCAAAATCTTTTTGCATTATCAAGGTCGCTTTATGAGGCGCTACGGGCACGCCGTTTTGCTTTAAAACCCGAACGGTTTCGTAGTACGGCAGCTCGCCTATCTCGTCCTCGTGCGTGGCACGCGAGTCGATGCTAAGACGCTCTGCCAGACCCGCCTTTTCGCTCAAATTTTGCATAACGGACTGCGCCATAGTCGAGCGGCAGATATTTCCGTGGCAAACGAATAAAATTTTCATATTTTTCCTTTGATTTAGCATTCGCACGAGCCGTTTTGGTCGTCGCACGGATCAAGATGCGTAGTGATTTGCCACTCAAACTCGCCGTATTTAGCCCTGATAGCGGCCTCTATCTCGTCTGAAATTTTGTGCGCGTCGTAAAGCGAAATTTCGCGGTTAAAGACTAGATGAACCGCGACGTAGTAGATGTTTCCGCTCTTTCTGGTAGCCAGTCCGTGATAGCTTGCTATCTGAGGGCGCGAGCGGATTATCTCCTCGATTTGCGCCGTCATCTCGGGATCTAGCGCTCGGTCAAGCAACACGCCTACGCTTTCTTTCATCAAATTTATCGCGCTAACGGCGATGTAGCCGCTGATTACTATACCAAAAACGGCGTCTATCGCGGCAAATCCCGTAAATTCGACCAAGATAAGCGAGGCGATAACGGCTAGGTTGCTAAAAAGGTCGCTTTTATAGTGCAGCGCGTCGGCTCTAACGATCAAATTTCTCGTGCGGCGAGCGACGCGAGAGAGGTAGGCGACCAGTAGCCCCGTAACCGCGACCGATAGCGCCATCGCATAGAGCGAAAAAGCCGTATCTACGGGCGCTTGCTCCGTTTGCAGCTTACGCACGCTCTCGTAAAATATAAACGCGCCGGCACCCACGATCAAAACGCCCTCAAACATCGCTGCAAGCGCTTCTAGCTTGGCGTAGCCGAAGTTAAATTTAGCATCAGGCGCAGCTTGGGATTTACGAATGGCGAAGAAATTTAGCACGGAAACTAGCAGGTCAAGCATCGAATCGATCGCCGAACTAAGCACCGCCACCGAACCGCCGATCAAACCAGCGGCAAATTTAACCACGGCTAGCGCAAACGCCGTCGCGCCCGCGACTATTACGGCTCTGCGGCCTAAAATTTCATTTTGCCTTTTTATACCGACATCGTTTAGTTGCATTTAGATTTCGCTTTCGCTTCTTGCGCCTAAAAATCTATTCTGTGAGGAGCAGTGTAGCGAGCCGTTTTGACGTACGAAAACGAGCGAATCCACGCCGATTATCTTATGATTAGGCAGCTGCTGTGCTAGCCTCTTGAGCGCGATTTTATCGTTGTCATCATTGTACGTCGGAGCGATAACGGCGCCGTTTATAAAGATAAAATTCGCATACGTGCAGCCAAGCCTCTTGCCGCCGTAAAATTTAGCCTTGGGAAGCGGCAGCGGCACGAGCTTAAAGCCCGTGCTTTCAAGCTCTTTTTTCATCGCGGCAAGCTCCTCGAAATGCTCGTCGTTTGGATCGTCGCAGGAGGCGTAGGCGATGGTATCAGGAGCGATAAAACGCGCCAGCGTATCGACGTGGCTGTCGGTGTCGTCGCCCTTTATAAAGCCGTTTTTAAGCCATATCACGCGATCAAGGCCGAAAAGCTCCTTAAGCCGCGCTTCGATCTGTTCTTTGTTTAGATGAGAGTTGCGGTTGTCGTTTAGTAGGCACTTTTGCGTCGTTAGTAGCGTGCCGCGCCCGTTAAAATCGATACTGCCGCCCTCAAGCACGAGATCGATGCTTCGCAAATCGCTTTTAAAACGCTTAGCAAGCTCCAAATTTACGGCGTTATCCTTCGAGCTTTCAAATTTGCCGCCCCAAGCGTTAAATTTGAAATCATAGCTGACGATTTTAGCGCCGTCCTCTACGTCGATCATGCCGTAGTCGCGTATCCACGTATCATCGGTATCGATTTTTACGAACTCTACGTTATCAAATTTAGCAAATCGCTCCCGAAAAATCCTCTCCTCGGGGCAGATCAAAACGACCTTTTGAAACGGTACGATAGCGGCGACCAAACTCTCGTAGGCGTCTAAAATTTCGCCCAGATACGGCTTCCAGTCGGTGTTTTCGTGCGGAAGCGATAAAAATATCAGCTCTTGTTTTTCCCACTCTGCAAACGCTCTCAAATTCGTCCTTTATTTAAATAATTTCTATCAAAATTTAGGGGTTATGATACCTTTTGCAAGCTTAAATTTTAAAATAAATCATACAAAATTAGTTTTAAATTTAGTTTGCTTTCGCTACAATCTCGCGAAATTATCAAAAAGAAGCTAAAAAATTTATGGATTTTGAGTTTATAAAAGAATTTACGCCGATGTTCGTAAAAGCGGGCATTTTCACCGTCAAGCTCTCGCTTTACGGCATCTTGCTCTCGCTTGTTATCGGCATATTTTGCACGCTGGTTAAATTTTACAAGATCAAGATCCTGATGCCCGTCGTAAACGGCTACATCGAGGTTTCTAGAAACACGCCGCTACTTATCCAGCTTTTTTTCCTCTACTACGGGCTTAGCAAATTCGGGCTAAATTTGAGCGCCTTTACCTGCGCGGTCGCGGGACTTGCGTTTCTAGGCGGCAGCTATATGGCCGAGAGTTTTCGCCTCGGCTTTGAGGCGGTGAAAAAGACGCAGATCGAAGCCGCGCTTAGCGTCGCGCTCACGCAGGGGCAAATTTTACGCTACGTTATCTTGCCTCAGGCCTTTAGCGTTTCGATCCCCTCTATCGCGGCTAACGTCATCTTTCTCATCAAAGAAACCTCGGTCATCAGTATCATCGCCCTGCCCGACCTAGTTTACGCGACCAAGGATATCATCGGGCTTTATTACATGACCGACGAGGCGCTTTTTATGCTCGTCGTTAGCTATTTGATTATCATTTTGCCGATATCTTTGGTCTTATTTTGGCTAGAAAAAAGGATGAGAGTTGGACGGAGTTAGCATTTTATTCGACCCGCTGGTCTTAAAGCGGCTGATTTTCGAGGGGCTGTGGATGAGCGTGCAGATTTCGGCCATCTCGATCGCCGTCTCTCTTGTTTTGGGCACGTTTTTGGGCGTGGCTATGAGCTCGAAAAACAAATTTATCTTTTTCGTGCTAAAAATTTGCCTAGAAATCGTTCGCATAATGCCTCAAATCGTCTGGCTATTTTTGTTTTACTATGGCGCAAGCAAGGCATTTGGGCTAGATATTTCCAAATTTAACGCCTCACTCATCGTATTTAGCTTGTGGGGCGTATTTGAGATGATGGATATCGTGCGCGGTGCGATCGTATCGATACCGCGACATCAGTTTGAGAGCGCGGCGGCTCTGGCGCTTAGCAAGACTCAAATTTATCTTTACGTCGTGATCCCGCTAGCAACGCGCCGTCTAGTGCCTGCCGGCGTAAATTTGCTAAGCCGTATCATCAAAACCACCCCGATCGTCGCTCTCATCGGCGTGCCAGACCTGCTAAAAGTAGGCCAGCAAACGATCGAGACGGCGAGCCTAACCGCTAACCCGACCGTGCCGTTTTGGATATACGGCTTTATATTTTTATTATATTTTCTCGTCTGCTATCCTATCTCAAAACTATCCAAGATACTTGAAAACAGATGGGCATAAGGAATCAAATGAGCGAAATTTTAAAACTCTCAAATTTAAGCAAATCTTACGGCGACTTGCAGGTGTTAAAAGGCATCGACCTTAGCGTCAAAAACGGCGAAGTAGTCGTGATCCTAGGGCCTTCAGGATGCGGCAAAAGCACGACTCTGCGCTGTATAAACGGTCTTGAGCCCTTTGACGGCGGGCAGATAGAGATAGCCGGCGAAAAGATCGATAAAGACTACAAAGACTGGATAAAAATCCGCCAAAAAGTGGGCATGGTTTTTCAAAACTACGAGCTGTTTGACCATATGAACGTCATCGAAAACATCGTACTAGGCCCGGTAAAAGCGCAAAAAAGAAACCGCGAAGAGGTCGAAAAAGAGGCTGAAGCGTGGCTGGAAAAAGTAGGTCTAAAACACAAAAAATACGCCTATCCAAAGGAGCTTAGCGGCGGGCAAAAGCAGCGTATCGCCATCGTGCGCGCGCTTTGCATGAGGCCTGAGATTATTCTATTTGACGAGATAACAGCCTCGCTGGATCCCGAGATCGTGCGCGAGGTGCTAGACGTCGTCATAAATCTCGCAAAAGATGGCATGACGATGCTGATCGTAACGCACGAGATGGGCTTTGCCCGCTCGGTGGCAAATCGCATCGTCTTTATGGATGAGGGCAAAATCGTCGAAGAGAGCGAGCCCGAGGCATTTTTCACGCATCCAAAAAGCGAACGCGCGAAGAAGTTTTTAAATTTATTTTCGTTTTAGGGGTTTTAAATTTGACGTTTTTAGGCTAAATTTGAGAGTTTTTTATCAAATTTAGCTTTTAAAGCCTTGCATATTTATCATTTAAACAACTCAAATTTACTCAAAATAACCCGCGCAAATTTAATCCTCTAGCCGTTTCTTAAATCTAAAATTAAATTTACAAATTTATTTTGAGTAAATTTTACACTCCATTTTAAATTTAGCGTTACGTTTTTAAACAAAATTTGATTTTTCTCTGGGCTTGGCGTCTGAAAAACTACAAATTTAGTCGCATTTTAGTCAAGCTTTTGTATATTTTGCGCACTTTATTTTAAAGGAGAAAGAATGAGAAAACTTCTGTTTTCATTTTTGGCAACATTCGCCGCCGTCTTTCTAACGGGTCAGGCTAATTTGCAGGCTGCCGAAGCGGACGCTTTGGCTAAAATCAAAGAGCGCGGATACGTGCGCGTGGGCGTTTTTAGCGACAAACCGCCGTTTGGCTACGTCGATAAAGAGGGCAAAAACCAAGGCTACGACATATATTTCGCCAAACGCATAGCAAAGGATCTGCTAGGCGACGAGAGCAAGGTTAAATTTGAGCTCGTAGAGGCGGCAGGCCGCGTAGAAGTGCTAGTAGCCGACAAAGTAGACATCACTTTGGCAAATTTCACCAAAACGCCCGAGCGTGCCAGAGTCGTTGATTTTGCGCTTCCGTATATGAAAGTATCACTTGGCGTAGTTAGCCCGGACGGTGCGGTCATAAAAAGCGTGGACGAGCTAAAAGGCAAAAAACTAATCGTCAATAAAGGCACGACCGCGGATGCGTATTTCACGAAAAATCACCCTGACATCGAGCTTATAAAATACGACCAAAACACGGAAACCTTCGCCGCCCTGGTCGATAAAAGAGGCGTGGCGCTAGCGCACGATAACGCGCTGCTTTTTGCGTGGGCTAAAGAAAATCCAGGCTTTACCGTCGGTATCGAAGCCCTAGGCGATGTGGACGTCATCGCGCCTGCTGTCAAAAAAGGCAACAAAGCTCTACTTGAGTGGCTAAATAACGAGATCATTGAGCTAGGCAAGGAAAATTTCTTCCACAAAGACTACGACGCTACGCTAAAACCGATCTACGGTGATAGCGTAAATCCGGAATCTCTCGTCATCGAAGGCGGCAAACTATAATCTCGCGCGGGGCGTATTGGGTGCCCCGTTACAATCGAATCGAGTAAATTAATTTTAATTAAATATTCGTTTAAATATAATAAGATTTATTTTTTATAAAGGGGTGATATATGTCGCTTATGATTTTAGGCAGTAAATATAATTTTAGCGAGCTAGACCTATCAATGTTGAAGCTAAAATTTTACCGAATAGATTTCATAAGGTATAAAGGCAGAAATCCGAGAGAGATGCGCCTAGAAGTCGAAAATTTAGTAAAATCCCATAGTTACAAATTTATCATAATAAACACAAAAGCGCTTGTGGACGCCAAAACCATAAAATACTTAACCTTGCTTCAATTTCGCTTACAAAAAAAGCGCGTAAAAATCATTACGATCGAAAAATTTCTAGAAAAATTCTTACAAAAATGCTATATTCCCGACGACGATAGCGATTTAAAATTTTTAGGCGACATCAAGCCTTATAACCCATTTGAATACTGCTTTAAGCGAACAATTGATTACGTAGGCGGTATATCGCTTTACGCCATTTTATTTTTCTTAAAATTTTACGTCCAAAAAAAGATTAACGAGCAGTCGCCAGGTAGCTTGTATTTCATACAAAATCGCGTCGGATTAAACGCAAAAACCTTTAAATGTTACAAATTTCGCACTATGCACGAAAACTCAAAGCATAATCCCTACACGCAGCAAGGAGATGAGCGAGTGTTTGGTTTCGGCAATTTTATGAGAAAAGCTAGGCTTGATGAAATCCCGCAGTGTATCAATGTCTTACGAGGACAAATGCACCTAATAGGACCGCGCGCCGAGTGGGATATTTTGGTGCGAGACTACGAAAAGAAAATCCCTTATTACAATGAGCGCCATCTAGTAAGACCAGGCATTACCGGCTGGGCACAGGTAAATTACCCTTACGGCGTCAATGCCGACGACGCAAAGCAAAAACTAATGTATGACCTATACTATATCAAGCACTGGTCGCCCTGGTTGGAAATTAATACGATATTTAGAACCTTTGCTATTATGCTCGGTAAAAAAGGGATTTAGGGCTTTTAGCCGCAAACCATCTTAATTAATCTTTCATTGATTTCATTTATGTCGAAATTTCTTTCAGCTAACTCTCTGCTTTTCTTCCCCATTTTATTAATTAATTCAGGCTTCTGTATGAAAAATTGCATCTTTTGAGCTAGATATTCTTGATCGAAAGGCGGCACCAAAAAACCGTTTACGCCATCTATTACCGTCTCCTTACATCCTACGCTATTCGTTGTAATAACCGCCCTACCTATCGCCATAGCTTCTTGTGTACTCCTCGGAAACCCTTCTCTATATGAGGGCAAAACAAATACGCTGCTTCTAGCTATCCACTCACCTACATTGTTTACAAATCCGATATACTCTACTATATCATCTTTCAAATAACTATCAATATCTTGCTTTTTTAGTCCAAACGGATTCTCTTTATCAAAAGCACCCAATACATAAAATTTAACATCTTTAAAAGTTGATTTTATAATTTTCGCAGCCCTTAAATACTCAAAAATACCCTTTTCAGCCAAAAGCCTAGCTACAAAAATAAAGCTAACGGGATTTGTTGGGGCCAACGAATACTTAAAATTTGCTAAATCTACGCCTATCGGGCCTAAAATTTCCACGTTTTTTGCCTTAATTTTATGCTCATTTATAAGCTCATTTTTATCATCAATATTTAGAAATATAAGTTTATCTAAAAGTGGTAAGGAAATTTTGTAAAGTAAAATTTGGACATTTTTTATAAATTTTGCCTTTATTTTTTGTCCTTTTTTGTGTACAGTAAAAGCTCCTCCAAGCCCTTCTATCATACCAACAATGCGCGGGGCTTTTGCTATTTTTGCTGCAATACTCGCAAATATTACCGGCTTAACGAAAAAGCTAAAAACAATATTCGGTTTGTGTTTTTTAATAATTTTTATTAAATCTATTACGGCTAAAATATCTCTAATCGGATTTACTCCTTTTGCATTTAGTCTGCAATCGATAGGCATTGCGCCAAATCTTCTTATCTCTTTGCGCGAGCTCTCGTCATAATCGCTTACCAAACAAAAAACCTCATGCCCTTTTTCCACTAACTTCAAAATGAGCTCTTTCCTAAAATTTATCATCATAGAAGCGACATTACCGATAATAAAAATTTTCATAATACCTCTTTTCTCTTTGTAGCTGAGCCTGATGAACTACATACAACACATTAAAGGATATCCTTGTACTCATCTATAATTTTTTTTATATTAAAATCGCCTGCTCTTTGTTTCGCTTTTTGAGCATATAGTAGTCTTAATTTCTGATCATTTATAAGTAAATTTAAAGCTTTAGTTAAATTTTCCTGCGAGCCTACCGGCGTTAAAATCCCGAATTCCCCAAACTCAATATCGTCTTTGAGACTAAAATTTATATCACTATCGGGCGATAAAATTTCCCTTGGACCACTAAGGCAATCCGTGCTAATAACGGCACAACCGCAAATCATAGCCTCTACTAGCACATTCGGAAAACCTTCGGCATTTGAGCCGAATATAAAAATACTGCATTTCGAAAGGTATTTATATGGGTTTCTATCAAAACCTAGAAAAAAAACTTTGTTTTCAATACCCAACTCGACGGATAGCTTTCTTAATTTGCTTTCATTTTTACCCTTACCGAGTAGATATAATGTATATTCTTTATCGTTAATATTAGCAAATGCCCTTAAAATAAGCTGTTGATTTTTCCTATCGCATAATGTTCCTACCGTAATTATGCTTTTTTGATTTATATTAATTTCTATATTCTTATTAGATTGTAAGTATATTTTTTCTAGATCATATGGGTTATAAATAACAACCTGTTTTGTTGCAGTACGAAAGTTTTTAATTAGATCAAGTCTGATAGCCTGTGAAACAGAGACAACCAAGTCTGCTTTACTATATAATATTCTTATCAAAAATTTACTAATTTTTGCACCCATGGATCCGTCTATATACATGGCGCTGGGCGCAATTCTTTCACTAATAATCGTTTTATGTCTTGTAAATATATTGGATAGGATGTTTATATAATTTGCGCGACACAAAAAGCTGGCTACTTTAACAAATTTATGTTTTTTTATAATCTTACTTAACCTAAATGCAAGCAGAGGCAGTCTAATTAGTTTCTTAAAGCCGCTTAAATTTGCATTTTCATTTAGGGAGATCATTTTTACTCTCTCATCAAGTTTATAATCTACATCATTTTCTAGCAAAATTAAA
>NZ_CAJPMA010000070.1 GCF_905371695.1 uncultured Campylobacter sp.
ATTTAAAAGTCGTGCGGATTATAAACCCGTCTTGACAATAAAAATTTAATATTTGTTTTAACTAGCGTAAACGGTAAAATTTTATAAAACTTGATTGACATAGGCTAAACTTTTATGCTAGAATACGTATCAAAAAATTAAAGGATTTTTAATGAGCGAAAGTTTGTACGAAACCTTAGGCGTAGCAAAAGGCGCGAGCGGAGACGAGATCAAAAAAGCTTACAGAAGGCTAGCTAGAAAATATCACCCGGATATTAATAAAGACCCCGGCGCAGAGGAGAAATTTAAAGAAATAAACGCAGCTTACGAAATTTTAAGCGACGATAAAAAACGCGCGCAATACGATCAATACGGCGACTCGATGTTCGGAGGGCAAAATTTTCACGATTTTGCGAGAGGCTCCGCCGATATGGGCGACTTAAACGATATTTTACGCAATATTTTTTCTGGCGGATTCGGCGGCGGAAGTAGATTTAGCGGCGGATTTAGCGGATTCGGCGGCGAGGGGTTTAGCGGATTTGGCGGTATAGATTTAGACGTAAACGCCAAGGTTACGATACCTTTTGAAGTAGCCGTAATCGGCGGCGAGCACCGTATAAATTTAAACGGAGAAAGCCTAAAAATCAAAATTCCCGGCGGCATAAACGACGGCGAAAAGCTTCGCATAAAAGGCAAAGGAAAGAGCGCCGGCGGACAAAGAGGCGATCTAATACTCTCCGTTAGCGTGGCGCCTAGCGACGAATACGAGCGCGACGGGGACGATTTATATAAAGACGTAGAAATCCCGCTAAAAACGATGATGTTCGGCGGAAAAGTCGAAATTTCTACGCTTAAAAAGAACGTAACGATCAAAATTTCAGCAAATTCTAAAACAGGCACCAAAATCCGCCTAAAAGGCTACGGCGCGCAAAATAGAAAAACGGGAATTTTCGGAGATTTATACCTAAAAGCGCGGGTAAAACTACCCGACGTCGGCGCGCTGGATCCCAAATTCGTCGAAGAATTAAAGCAAAATTTACCGGAGAACTGATATGAAAAATTACGAAGAACCGCTTTTTTTAATTAGCGTCGTAGCTAAAATTTTAAGCATCCACCCCCAGACCCTGCGCCAATACGAGCGCGAAGGGCTAGTCGAGCCGTCCCGCACGGACGGGCGCATGAGGCTGTATTCGCAAAAAGACGTAGACCGCGTTAAGATGATCTTGCGCCTAACGCGAGATCTCGGCGTAAATTTAGCAGGCGTGGACGTCATTTTGCAGCTTAAAGAAAAAATGGACGAATTTGAGAGCACGATAGAAGAGCTTCGAGCGCGCTTAGACGCTTCCCAAAGCGACGCTCCTAGCTCTAAAAAGTCGCTAGTCAAGCGCGAAAATAGCTTTGATCTAATCTTTTACGAGAAAAAATAAATGGAAGAAATTTTACTAGCATTTTTACTAACCGCGGCTACGGCCATCGTTTTAAACGTAATTTTTGAGAAATTCGGCATACCGACGATTATCGGCTACATCATTACCGGTACCGTCGCCAGCGAACTTTTCGAGTTTAAAAGCAATGAAGAAATTTTACACATCGCGGAATTCGGCATCGTATTTTTGATGTTTACGATCGGTCTGGAATTTAGCTTCAAGCACCTCATGACTATGAAAAAAGAGGTATTTTTAAACGGCTCGCTGCAAGTTTGTATATCCGGATTTCTCATATCGCTCGCGCTTTTTTACCTACTCGGTACGAACGAAAAAAGCTCGCTTATCGCCGGTCTCGCGCTTGCTTTAAGCTCAACCGCGATCGTACTTAAAACGCTAAACGACAGCGGAAATATAACGCAAATTTTCGGACGCAAGGCGCTTGGAATTTTGCTCTTTCAAGATATCGCCGTAATTCCTATCTTGCTGATGATAGATATTTTTAGCTCGGCGCAAAGCTCGATAAACGAGCTTTTAATGAGAACGATTTTTAGCGCGGCTATTCTTATTTTCGTACTTTATTTAATCGGGAAATACGTCATCAACTGGATATTTTACAAAGTCGTGCAAACCAATTCGCAAGAAATTTTCATCTCCATGATTTTGCTTTTAGTTATCGGAGCTAGCGACCTGGCGCACGAATTCGGCTTTTCGTATTCGCTAGGCGCGTTTTTAGCGGGTATGATAATGGCCGAGACGCAGTATAAACATCAGATCGAAGCGGACCTGATCCCGTTTCGCGACTTGCTTTTGGGTCTGTTTTTCATCACGGTCGGAATGCAGATAAATTTCTCGCTCGTTTTTGAAAATATATTAATCATCGCGGCTTTGGTCGTCGGAGTTATGGCGATTAAGGCGGTCGTGGTTTTTGGAATTTTAAGCGCTTATTTAAAGCGCCGCGTGGCGGCGAAAACGGCGCTAAGCATTTGTCAGATCGGCGAATTCGCGCTGGCGGTATTCGGACTAATGAACACGCGCGGGCTACTTGACGCCAATACGGCTCAAATTTTTATCGCAGTCGCGGTAATTTCGATGTTTACGACGCCTTTTATACTTAAAAATTTAAATCGCTTAGCCGATTTTATCGAGCAAGAGGTCGCCGTAGAGCCTAATAATATGATAAAACCGCAAAAGATCAAGGATCATATCGTAATCTTCGGCTACGGCAGGCTAGGTCAAGAGGTCGTCTTACGCCTAAAAGAGCAAAAAATGCTCTATCTCGTGCTTGAAAGCGACATTAGCCTAGTAGAGCTCGGTCGCAGTCGCGGCGAGAACGTGTTTTTAGGCAACGTTTTACAAAAGCAAACCTTTGAAAACGCCTGCATCGATACGGCTGCGGCGGTCATTATAACCGTCTCAAACGAACAACGCTTAGAGCTAATCGCAAAAAGCATCAAAGACTACGGCGCCAACATTCAAACGATTATCCGTTTTAGCGGACGCGACGAGAAAAAGCTATTCCATGATTTGGGGCAGAATTTCCATCTAGTCAGCGAGGAACGATCGGTAGCCAGGATGCTCGTGCACGAGGCCCTTCAATGCAAAATCGATAAAGACGTCGGCAGGACGATAAAAATTTAACGATAAAATTTAGCTGTTCGCTTTCGCTTGTAAAATTTCCAAATTTTACAAAAGTAGGCGGTAAATTTTAAATTAAGAAAGCGATACGCCGAATTTCGCCTAAATTTATTCGGTATGGCGTCCCCGCCAGGCGGGGCTAGAATTTGGGCGACGCGCGAAGCCGTAATCTAGCGGTTAGCACGAATAAGGAGAGGTAAATTCTTGAAATTAGGCGCTCCTATTCGTTTCTAAGCGTCTGCAATACGTCTATTTGCGTCGCTTTTTTAGCCGGATAAAAGGACGATAGCGCGACGATTATCACCGCACCCGCCACAATCATGGCAAAATCGCTAAACGAAAGCTCCATCGGTAGTTTGCTACTGCCGTAAACATCTGCCGGTAGGTCGATAATATTAAAATTACCCAGTAGCCACACGCCAAAAAGCCCCAGCGCCAGCCCGAATATAATACCGCCGCCGCCGATCACCGCGCCTTGATAAAAAAAGCTACGTTTTATCTCGCTCTTACTAGCTCCCAGCGCGAGCAAAAGCGCTATTTCCTGACGGCGATTCATCACGGTCATTAAAAGCGAGCTTACGATATTTAGCGACGCGACTAAGATTATTAGCATTAGCACGATAAAAAGCGCGCGTTTTTCAAGCGCCAACGCGCTAAAAAAGTTGCCGTTTTGTTGCCACCAGCCTATCGCCTTAAATCCGAGCGGTAAGGCGTCCTGTACGCGCTTAATATCCGCAAACGGCGTATTTGAAAATACGTGTATGCCGTCATACGTGCCGTCCTCGTATTCTAAAATTTTACGCAGCGCCGCCACGCTCGTATACGAATAGCTTTTGTCGTAGGCGATTAGCCCCGACGTAAAATCGGCCGCGACGTCGAAGCGCTTCATTTTAGGGATTAGCGCAAATCCGCTAGGATCGGCTTTGGTAAATATTACGGTGAGTTTTTCGCCACGCTTGGCGCCGAACGCGCTAGCTATGCCGCTGCCGACTAAAATTTCGTAACCGCTTAATTCTTTGTCTTTAAGCCCTTGCGCGACGACGGAATTTATCGGTTTTTCGTCGGCGGAATTTACGCCGAAAAGCAGCCCGCCTTCAAGCGAATTGGCGCCGCGATAAATCACCTGCGCGCTGATATAAGGGCTAAATTTTAGATCGGGCAAATTCGCTTGCAGCTCGCTTACCAGCGCGTCGTTAATTTCTCCCTTAAACGCCGTTATGACCGTTATAGGATAGTTCATCGTAAAAAGTTTGCGCTCGAATTCCTTATCAAAACCGTTCATTATCGCCATCGCGACGATTAGCACGGTAAGTCCTATGCTAACGCCTAAAAACGCGAGTACGGCGCTAAGCGTGATAAAAGGCTGCGAGCGGTCGAAACGCAGGTATTTAAAAAGTAGGTATTTAGGTAGGCTAGTCATTAAATTCCTTTAAAATTTGAGCGACAAGGTAAAATTTCGGCGAAATTTAGAGCAAAATTTAGCCGAAATTTAAGGCGAAATTCGGCTTAAAATTTGCTATAAAATTTACGGTTTTCAAGACAAAACGCTTTTTGCTATACGGCGCAAATTTAAAATTTAAGCACAAGCTAGGCGCGCGGTCTACCGGATTAAATAATTAGGCAAAAATAGCAAAAAAGACGAGTCTGGATTAAGCCAAAAGACCTTTTTTCGGCCCGCTCTTGCCGCAGCAGTCCTTATATTTCTTCCCGCTTCCGCACGGGCACGGCGCATTGCGCGGCACTTTCTTTTCGCGCCCCGTATCATCCGTTTCGCCGCCGCTAAAATTTAGCCGCTCGTCTTGCTCTCGCTGCATCTGCTCTCGTAGCGCCACAGCCTGAGCCTCTTCTTCTTCGCGGCTTCGTAGGCGCACTAATTGAAGCATTTTTACGCTCTCACTTTTTAGGCGCGCGACTAGCTCCATAAATAGATTGTAGCTCTCTTTTTTATACTCCGTTAGCGGGTCTTTTTGGTTATATCCGCGCAAGCTAATACCTGTTTTTAGTATATCCATTTGATACAAATGCTCTCTCCATGCGCCGTCTAGTACTTGCAAGTAAAGCACTTTTTCGATTTCGCGCTTTTGAGCCTGATCCAGCACGCTCATCTTTTCGTCGTAGCGCTGTGTTAAAATTTCGCTTAGCCGCTCTAAAATTTCGCCGTATTCCAGCCCTTTTAGCTCGCTCTCGTCGATCTCCTCGCCGCAGTCGTTTAGTACCAAAGCGCATAAATTTTTAATGTCGTAATCGTCTTTTAGTCCGCCGTGGAAAATTTCGGCCATATCGAGCAACTGTGCAACGTATTCGCGGCGATTTTGCGCGATCTTCTCGCTCATATCGTATTCTTTATCCAGTAGTTCGTCGCGGTATTTGTAGATCGTTTTTCGTTGTTCGTTCGCAACGTCGTCGTATTCTAGTAGGTGCTTTCTAGCCTCAAAATGCAAGCTCTCTACCTTTTTTTGAGCGTTTTCGACCGCACGCGTTACTAGCTTGCTTTCTATACTCTCGCCCTCGTCGATGCCTAGCCTATCCATTATCGCTTTTATGCGGTCGGCGCCGAAAATTCTAAGCAGATTATCTTCTAAACTTAAATAAAATCTGCTCATCCCAGGATCGCCCTGGCGTCCGGCTCGTCCGCGCAACTGATTATCTATCCTACGACTCTCGTGGCGCTCGGTACCGATAATGTAAAGTCCGCCCAGCGCCCTAACCTCGTCGTCTATGCGAATATCCACGCCGCGGCCCGCCATATTAGTAGCGATCGTTACCGCCCCTTTCGCACCCGCTTGCGCTATAATTTCGGCCTCTTTTTCGTGGTTTTTGGCGTTTAGTACGGAGTGCGCGATTTTAGCTTTTACGAGCAGCTCGTGCAAGGCTTCGCTGCGCTCGATAGATGCCGTACCCACGAGTACGGGCTGCCCTTTTTCGTTTGCTTTTTTAATTTCGTCGATGACGGCTTTAAATTTTTCCGCTTGCGTTTTATAAATCAAGTCGTTCGCATCCACCCTTTTAATCGGTAAATTCGTAGGGATAGAGATAACGTCGAGCTTGTAAATTTGCGAAAATTCAGTAGCCTCGGTTTGAGCCGTACCGGTCATGCCCGCAAGTTTATTATACATCCTAAAATAGTTTTGATACGTCGTATCCGCCAGCGTTTGGCTCTCTTCTTGAATTTTTACTTTTTCCTTAGCTTCTAGCGCCTGATGAAGCCCCTCGCTAAATCTCCTGCCCTCGCTAAGGCGTCCCGTAAATTCGTCCACGATCACGACTTGCCCGTCGCGAACTACGTAATGCACGTCCTTTTCGAAGAGATTATGCGCCTTTAAGGCTTGATCTAAATGGTGGCTTAAAATCGCGTTGTTTAAATCGTATAAATTTTCTACGCCGAAAAGCTTTTCGGCTTTGCTAATACCTGCTTCCGTGATTAATATCGTACGGTTTTTCTCGTCTACGACGAAATCTCCCGTCGCCTTACTGCCGGGCACGCTAGGATCGGCGGGTTCGCCGCGCGTTAGCTGTCTTGCGACCTCGTCGGCTTTGATATAGCCGTCTAGCGTGCGATTGGTAGGCCCTGAAATAATCAGCGGCGTTCTAGCTTCGTCGATTAAAATACTATCGACCTCGTCCACGATTACGAAATTATGCTTTCGCTGGACTTTATCTTTGGCGTCGAATTTCATATTGTCGCGCAGATAGTCAAAGCCGAATTCGCTATTGGTGCCGTAGGTGATGTCGGCGTTATAAGCCGCCTGGCGCACGCTATCGTCGTAGCCGCCGCTAAGCACGACATCCACGCTAAGCCCTAAAAAATTATACAGCTCGCCCATTTGCGTCGCGTCGCGTTTGGCTAGGTAGTCGTTTACGGTTACGACGTGCACGCCCTCTCCGCTCATCGCGTTTAGCACCACGGGCAACGTAGCTACCAGCGTTTTGCCTTCGCCCGTTTTCATCTCGGCTATTTTACCCTCGTGAAGCACCATACCGCCGATTAATTGCACGTCGAAATGGCGCATTTTTAGCGTTCGCTTGCTGGCTTCTCGCACGATAGCAAACACGTCGTTTAACGCGCCGTCAAGGCTTAAATTTTGCTGCCTAACCTGCGTTTTTAACGCTTCAAACGCCGCTTTTAACTCGTCGTCGCTCATCGGTTCGTATTTGGCTTCTAGCGCGTTAATCTCCTGCACGCGCTTGACGTATTTTTTAATCTCTCTATCGTTTTTCGTTCCAAAAATCGCTTTAAATATCGCTGAAATCATCATTTTCCTTACGTATAAATTTAAACTGGCGATTGTAGCATACTTTTAGCTATTATTTAATTAAAGCGAGTAAAATTGCGCGAAAAAGGACGCAAAATGAAAAAAATTTTATTAACCATATCCCTAACCGTCGGCTGTTTTGCGGCGGGACTTAGCTTTAAGAGCTTGCAAAGCGATTTTACGCAAGTCGTAAATAGCGAAGGCAAAAGCATAAGCTATCAAGGTAGATTTTACGCAAATAGCGATAATACCGCGCTTTGGATATACGAAAGTCCGACGCCTAAACGTATATATTTTAGCACCGAGCGCGTAGTCGTAATAGAAGACGAGCTAGAACAAGCGGTGATTTCGCGCCTAGACGATACGCCGAATTTAACGCAAATTTTAGCCGCCGCCAAGCAAATAGAACCCGCGCTTTACAAGGCCGATTACGACGGCGTGGATTATCTAATCGCCATGAAAAACGGACTTCCTTTAAATATCGACTATAAAGATAAACTCGGCAATAAAATTAAAATCACGCTTAAAAATCCGGTTAAAGACGCAACGATATCAAAAGAGACGCTAACGCCAGTAATACCGCAAGGATACGACATAATCAATCAGTAATATTAGGCGCGGTCTTTATTTGCGCTTCGGAAGTATCGTTAAGCTAGACTAAGCGGCTTAAAATTTTGAGGCAAGAGTTGCCGTGCGAGTAACAACCGAACAAAATTTTAAGACAACGACGCGCAGCAAAAGGAGAACGCGCAAAAGATAACGCTTTTTATTCGTTAAATTCTTTTATGCTATTAAGATCTATGGGCTTTTGATTTAGCGAATTTAGATCGGGATTTAAAATTATTTCATTATTTTTAGATTTTTTCTCGTTTGATTTTACGCTCAAAGTATCATCGGGAGTTTCGTTTTTAAGCGCCCTAACTGCTTTTAAAATTTCGCTAAGTTCTAAATTGTTTATAGTCTTTATATTTAAAATCAGTACGTCGTCGATATCTAATCCATGCTTTTTGGCGGCGTATTTTATGAGAGTTTCTTTAAATTTTTCCTTACCCATCGACGTTAAAATATCCTCGGCGTAAAAGCTGCCGATTATCACGTTTAGCGCGTCTAAAAAATATGATTCGTTATCTTGCACGTCCCTACCGATCGCTTCTAGCGAGACGCTTATTTTTTTAGTCGCGTTAGGGCTTGATTTAGAGTATAAATCGGTTTGAAAATCGCTCACTTTTAAGACGTCCCCGTAAGCGCTCGCCGCTAAAATAAGCGCTAAAATCAGCTTTTTCATCAAAAATTCTCCCTTATATTTTCAAAAACGTTGTCCGCGTAAAATTTGCGAACTTCCTCGTCAATTTTAACCACTTTTTCTAAATACCGCCTAAAATCAAGCCCGCGGTTATATAAAATTTTAAGCCGTTCGGGGCTTATAGCGCGCGAAAGAGCCACGTAAAGCTGCCCGTTGGCAAAGATATTGTTTAAGTCGCAAACGAGCGAGTTTATGCTCATTCCTTGCGATTTATGTATCGTTAGCGCGTAAGCTAATTTAAAAGGAAACTGCGTAAAACTAGCCGTCGCGCGCTGCTCTATCTCGCCATCGTTACCGATAAATTCGCTCATTTCGAAACTATTTCTGGCTACTTCGATTATTTCGCCGTTATCTTTTTGAACTATTACGCTTGAAA
>NZ_CAJPMA010000071.1 GCF_905371695.1 uncultured Campylobacter sp.
TTAAATTTTACTCAAACCTATGCCGCTAATGGCAAGGTCTGCGAACCTAAATTATTTCTTTGCGGCGCCCGCTTTTGGACGTTTTGCGCCGTATTTAGAGCGAGAGACTGTTCTTTTCGCAACGCCGGCTGTATCAAGAGCGCCGCGTACGATGTGGTATTTAACGCCAGGCAAGTCCTTAACACGACCGCCGCGCACTAGCACGATGCTGTGTTCTTGCAGGTTATGACCTTCGCCGCCGATATAGCTGATGACTTCAAAACCGCTCGTAAGCCTAACTTTGGCAACTTTTCTCAACGCGGAGTTCGGCTTTTTAGGAGTCGTAGTATAGACCCTAGTACAAACTCCCCTTCTTTGAGGACAATTTTTTAACGCCGGAGATTTTGACTTATGAGTCAATTTCTTGCGTTCGTTTCTGACCAATTGATTTATGGTTGGCACAGTAATTCCTTTCAACTAAATTTATTAAAAAGGGTTGTATTCTATTTAAATTTTACTTAAATGTCGGTTAAAGGCGCTAATCTTGCTTAACCGCATACTTTCCGCTACCGCTAAGTATCACGCAAAGCGCCGATGCGATATAAAGGTACAAAATTTCAGCCCTCAATCCGCCGTGAGAAAGCGTTTCGAGCAAATTCGGATACGCGACGTAAAGTATAAACACGCTAGACGCGATTATTATGCCCGCCGCAAAGCGCGAATAAAAACCGATAATTATCATTAACGGCGCCAGCACTTCACCTACATACGACCCGTAAGCTAAAATTTCGGGTAGTCCCGACTTTGCGATTATCGTCTTTACTCCGCCTACGCCGTTTAAAATTTTGGCAAAGCCGTGAAAAAAAAGACAAATTCCAAGACCTAGTCTAATAAATAGTAATCCCAAATCATGGTTTTTCATAAAAATCCTTAAAACAAAATTTGAAGAGATTAAGAGAGTAAAATTTAAGATTAAGCCTCCGAAATTTTACGGAGGCTTAAAATTTTAAAGCTGTTTGATTTTAACTTTTTTGTCTTTATAAAGACCCGTTCCCACAGGGATCATACGTCCCAAAATAACGTTTTCTTTAAGGTCTTCTAAATAGTCGAATTTCGCCGCTATCGAAGCTTCGGTTAGAACCTTCGTCGTCTCTTGGAACGATGCCGCAGAGATCACGCTATCGCTTCCGATAGCCGCGCGCGTAACGCCTAGAAGTATCGGCTCCGCGATCGCAGGCTCTCCCCCCATTTTCATAATGCGCTCGTTTTCCTCTTTAAATTTATTACGAGAGATAAGATCGCCCACGATGAAATTCGTATTTCCGCTATCTACGATTTTTACTTGGCGAAGCATCTGAGATACGATGATTTCGATATGCTTATCCGCAATCGCAACGCCTTGGCGGCGATAAACTTGCTGAATTTCGCTAATCAAATAATAATGCAACGCCTTCTCGCCTAAAATTCTTAAAATATCGTGGCTCGAAATCAATCCGTCGGTTAGCTTTTCGCCAGCGTGTACGAATTCTCCGCTTCTTACTTGAATTTGACGGCTTTTCTCGATCAGATATTCAGCCGACGAGCCGTCTTCGGCTTCGATTATAACGCGCTCTTTTGAGCGGAGCGGCTTATCGAATCTCACAACGCCGTCGATTTCCGCGACGATCGCCGTATTTTTAGGCTTGCGCGCCTCAAATAGCTCGGAAACTCTCGGAAGACCGCCCGTAATATCTTTTGATTTTGCGACGGCTTTTGGAGTTTTAGCTAGGACGTCGGCTTGCGCTACCTCGGCTCCGTCGGAAACGAAAATCGCGGTCTTAGGATCGAGCTGATAGCGGATTAGCCCGTCTTTCGTAGCTACTACGATAGTCGGCTTCACGCCGCTAGGCAAGTATTCGTTGATGACCAATCGGCTCTGACCGGTAGCCTCGTCAAACTGCTCTGACGCGCTATATCCCGGCTCTATGTCCTCAAAGCTTACGACGCCCGCTTCTTCGGCGATAATCGGAGTAGAATAAGGATCCCATTCGGCGATAACTAACTTGTCGCTACTTTCAGGTAGCGCAATAATAGTCTTTGCGTCCACCGCGGAGTTGTCGTCTAGTTGGATTATGGAATTTCTAGGCACATAGTGGCGGACCGCCTCTCTGCCGTCTTTATCCGAAACTACGACGAATAAACCTTTCTCGGTTACTTTATAGCCTTTTTTAATATCCTTAACGCGGTCTAAATAATCGCCTTTTAAGATAAAAAATTTAATCACGCCGCTAGCGCCCGCCGAAATTTTCTGCGTAACCGGGTCTCCGTCCGAAATTTTAAGCTCGCCCGCAAACGGAATACGATTAGGCACGTTCCAGCCCTCTTTAATTATCTCGACGATACTTTCGTTTTCTTTGACCTTATCTCCGTTTGCGTAAGGCAGATATATTTTACCTTCGATTTTACCGCTAACGCCCGCTAGCTCGTTCGGCTTTGCTATATCGCTTCTGCGAACGGTGTATTTAGCTTCATCTTTTTTGCCCTTAATCGTAATATTTACGTCCTCGTGGGCAAATTCGATCTCGATTTTACCGTCGATAGGTGATTTAATTTTAGGCTCGACCAAAAGCACCGCCGCGCTTCGGCGATTGGCGACGATTCGCTTACCGTTGTTTTCATACGTATTTAAATTATAGTAGCGTATAAAGCCCTCTTTTTGCGCGACGACTTGGCGATCTTGCTGCTCGGTAGACGCCGTACCGCCGATGTGAAACGTTCTTAGCGTTAGCTGCGTTCCCGGTTCGCCGATAGACTGAGCCGAGATGATACCTACGGCTTCGCCCGGTTTTACCAACTTACCTTCGCCTAGATTTATACCGTAGCACTTAGCGCATACGCCTTTTGGCGCTTTGCACGTAATCGGCGTTCTAATACTTACGGCTTTTATGCCCGCCTCGCCTATCGCGCGCGCTTTTTCTTCGTCTAGTAGCGTACCTTCGGCGAATAAAATTTCGTTCGTTATCGGATCGATCACGTCGTCGGCTAGCACGCGACCCAGTACGCGCTCTTCTAGGCTTTCTATTAGTTCGCCGTTTTCGGTAATATCCGTAATCTCTACTCCCTCGTGAGTACCGCAGTCGTGCATAGTAACCTTTACGTTTTGCGCGACGTCGATTAGCTTGCGGGTTAAGTAACCGGCGTTTGCGGTTTTTAACGCGGTATCGGCAAGTCCTTTACGCGCACCGTGGGTCGAGATGAAGTACTCCATCATATTTAGACCCTCGCGGAAATTCGAAACGATCGGCGTCTCGATAATCGAGCCGTCCGGCTTCGCCATCAAACCGCGCATACCGGCTAGCTGGCGGATTTGCGCCGCAGAGCCCCTTGCGCCAGAGTCCGCCATCATATAAATCGAGTTAAACCCGCCTTTATCGCCTTGAATTAGTTTCATCATTTCGCTGGCTACGACGTTATTGGTATCGGTCCAAATATCGACGATTTTATTATATCTTTCCGAATCCGTTAGCAATCCGGCGCCGTATTGACGCTGAATTTCGCGAACTTTTTTCTTAGCTTCGTCGATATGTTTTTCTTTGCTATTAGGTACGATGATATCGGCGATCGAGATTGAAATACCCGCTTTCGTCGCGTAGCGGAAGCCTAAATTTTTAAGCTTATCTAGAAAATCCGCCGTTACTTCGAGTCCGCCGTTTCTGTAAACATAGTCGACTAGGCTTGCGATATCTTTTTTCTTCATGATTTTATTCCACATATTATCGGGAACAAATTCAGGAAGTATCGCGCGGAGTATCAGGCGGCCCGCGGTCGTAAATATTGTCTTACCGTCGACTACGGTTTTAATTTTTGCATGAAGACCTAGCGTGTGGGCTTCCTCAGCTATCATTACTTCATCGACGCCTGAGAAAATTTTATTTGCGCCTTTTTCGTCGCTACGCTCCAAGCTTAGGTAATAAATCCCTAGAACCATATCTTGGCTAGGAACCGTGATGGCCTTACCGCTTGCAGGAAGCAAGATGTTCATCGAGCTAAGCATCAAAATTTTGCACTCTGCGATAGCTTCCTGCGATAGCGGCACATGAACGGCCATTTGGTCGCCGTCGAAGTCCGCGTTAAATGCGGCGCAAACTAGCGGATGTAGCTGAATAGCCTTACCCTCGACGAGCACCGGGTGAAACGCCTGGATAGATAGTTTGTGAAGCGTCGGAGCGCGGTTTAGCATGACCGGATGGTCCTTAACGACCTCCTCTAAGCACTCCCAGACCTCGTTCGTCTTATCCTCTATCATCTTTTTAGCTTGTTTTACGGTAGTGGCGTAGCCTTTTTCTTCAAGGCGAGCTAGCAGATGCGGCTTAAATAGCTCAAGAGCCATACGCTTAGGTAAACCGCACTGATCCATTCTTAGTTTCGGTCCGACCACGATAACCGAACGACCCGAAAAGTCGACGCGTTTACCGAGCAAATTTTGACGGAAGCGGCCTTGCTTACCCTTAATAATTTCGGAAAGCGATTTTAACGGGCGTTTATTTGCGCCTTTTACGGCGTTTGCGCGGCGTCCGTTATCGAATAGCGCGTCTACGGCTTCTTGCAACATACGCTTTTCGTTGCGGATGATAATTTCCGGCGCATCGAGTTCAAGTAGGCGTTTTAAACGGCTATTTCTATTAATTACGCGGCGGTAAAGATCGTTTACGTCCGAAACCGCGAATTTTCCGCCGTCAAGGCTAACTAGCGGACGAAGATCGGGCGGTAGAACCGGCAGATTAGTAATCATCATCCACTCAGGGCGGTTGCCCGAATTTAAAAAGCTTTCTATAACTTTTAGGCGTTTGACGATAGTTTTTTTCTTGGCTTCCGAATTCGTAGATTCAATCTCTACTTTTAACTGCTCTAAAATTTGCATCAAATCAAGCTCGGCGAGCATATCGTGAATAACTTCGCCGCCCATCCTAGCGCTAAATCCGCCGTCCTCAAAACGAGACGCCAACATTTGATATTGCTCTTCGTTTAAAACGTCGTATTTTTCTACTTTTTTAGAATTCTCGTTATCGTAAAACGCGTCGCCGGAGTTTTCTACGATATAAGCTTCGTAATAAAGCACGCGCTCCAAATCTTTCATCTTTATACCCAGTAGCGTTCCTATACGGCTCGGGAGAGAATTTACGTACCAGATATGAGCCACTGGCGTAACGAGCTCGATATGGCCCATGCGAGAGCGGCGAACTTTCGAACTAGTAACTTCGACGCCGCACTTTTCGCATTTAATGCCCTTATAGCGCATCTTTTTATACTTGCCACAAAGGCACTCGTAGTCGCGGATAGGTCCGAAAATTTTAGCACAAAATAGACCGTCGCGCTCCGGTTTTAGCGTGCGGTAATTAATAGTTTCCGGCTTTTTGACTTCGCCGTAGCTCCAAGATTTTATCCTCTCGGGGCTTGCCAAGCGAAGCTGAAACGCTTCAAAATCGCGCGGCCTGCGTTCCTCTTTTATCTCAACGGGTTTTAAATTACTCATCTTCATTTGTTTCGTCCTCATCATATACTTCTACGTCTAGCGCCAACGATTTTAGCTCGTTCGTTAAAACGAAGAACGTTTCGGGAATCCCGGTTTCAGGTACGTTCTCGCCGCGCGTTAGCGCTTTATAGGCAGACAAGCGTCCTTCGACGTCGTCGGATTTTACGGTTAGCATCTCTCTTAGCGTATGAGCCGCTCCGTAAGCTTCAAGCGCCCAAACTTCCATCTCTCCGAATCTTTGTCCGCCGAAAAGCGCCTTACCGCCGACGGGCTGCTGCGTGACCAAACTGTAAGGACCGGTGCTTCTTGCGTGAACTTTTTCGTCGACTAAGTGGTGAAGTTTTAACATATACATACAACCGACGTTTACGCGCTCGCGAATTTTAGAACCCGTACGTCCGTCGTAAAGCTCAGTCTTACCGTCGCTATCGATTTTAGCCATTTCAAATAATTTAGCGAATTCATCGGCTTTTACGCCTTCAAAAATCGGCGTAGCGAACCTTACGCCTTTTGACCAATCTCTTGCGTATTCTAATAATTTATCGTCGCTCATCTTGCCTAAAACGTTTTTTGCATCCATTAGCTTCGATACGCTCGCGATCTCGATCATTTTAGCTCGTAAATTTTTAATCCATTCGCCCTTCTTTTCCTCGAAAATTTGGGCTATCTGCTCACCTAGCCTATAGCCGACGAGACCCAAGTGACTTTCTAAAATTTGACCTATATTCATACGAGACGGAACGCCTAGCGGATTTAGTACGATATCTACGATTTGTCCGCTAGGTAGATACGGCATATCGACTTCGGGAACGATATTTGAAACGATACCTTTATTTCCGTGACGACCCGCCATTTTATCGCCCACTTTTAGTTTGCGTTTGGTGGCGATATAGACTTTTACGAGCTTGACCACGCCGCTCGGCAAAATGTCGTCTTTTTCTAAAATTTCAATCTTCGCGTCGTGCTCTTCTTTTAGCTTTTTCTTTTCGTTTTGGAAGTAATTTTTAAGTTCGTCGTATTTTTTCTGAACCTCTTTTGAAAAGCTCTTTACGATAGCGTTTAGCGTAAACCGGTTAATATTTTCAAGGTCGGCTTTGTCTATTTTCGAGCCTTTTTTGTATTTTTTCTTACCTACTTCTTGCTCGCTAGCTAACTCGTTTTTAGATAGAAGCGACGTTACTTTTAGCATTTCTTCGCGGTCTAGCATTAACAGTCTATCGTGATGCTCTTTTTCTAAAAGCGCCTTTTCGTCCTCGTAAGCCTTATGCGTTCTAACGTCTTTTTCGTGGCCTTTTTTGGTAAAAATTTTGACGTCTACTACTACGCCTTCAAGCGATGCCGAAGCGTAAAGAGATTTATTTACGACGTGTCCGGCTTTCTCGCCGAAAATTGCGCGTAGCAAGCGCTCCTCGGGCGTCGGCTTGACCTCGCCTTTTGGAGAAACCTTACCGACTAGAATCATGCCGGGTTTTACCTGCGTTCCGATTTTAATAATCCCGCTCTCGTCAAGATGCATTAAATCTTCTTCTTTAATATTAGGAATATCTTTGGTAATCTCCTCGACGCCGTCCTTTAATTCGCGGGCCTCGATCTCTTTTTCATAAACGTGTACGCTCGTAAATTCGTCGTCTTTAATCATCTTTTCGCTAATTACGATCGCGTCCTCGTAGTTGTAGCCGTTCCAAGGCATAAACGCTATTAAGGCGTTTTTACCGATGGCTAGCTCACCTTTTTCCATACTAGGGCCGTCGGCGATTATTTGACCGGCTTTTACCTCTTCGCCCTTTTTAACGATAGGGTGCTGCGAAAAGGTCGTATTTTGGTTTGTGCGTAAATTCTTCTCGATAGAGTAGTGGTCTATATAAGGACCGGCTTCGTCTTCGCCCAAAATAAATATGTTTTTATTATCCACCTTCTCGACTACGCCGCTTCTACGCGCCTTTATGCTCTCCCAAGCGTCGCGGGCGATAATACTCTCCATACCCGTCCCCACGATAGGCGCGGTAGAGCGAAGAAGCGGTACGGCTTGGCGCTGCATATTCGAACCCATTAGGGCGCGATTCGCGTCGTCGTGCTCTAAGAAAGGAATGAGCGATGCGGCGACGCCGGCGATCATTCCCGAGCAAAGATCGATTAGCGTAACGTCCTCGCGGCGCGCAAGCACCATTTCGCCCTCTTTTCTAACTTCGATTAGATCCTCGATTATATAGCCGTTTTCGTCTAATTTCGTAGATGCGGGAGCGATTACGTTTCCCTCTTCTTGCGTAGCGGTTAAATATACGATTTCATCGATTACTTTTCCGCCTTCGACCTTTTTATACGGAGCCTCGACGAAACCTAGCTCATTTACTTTCGCGTATGTCGAAAGAGTGTTAATTAGACCGATATTTTGACCTTCGGGCGTCTCCACCGGGCAAATTCGTCCGTAGTGAGTCGGGTGTACGTCGCGCACCTCAAAGCCTGCGCGTTCTTTTACTAAGCCTCCTTCGCCCAAGGCCGATAAGCGGCGCTTATGGGTAACTTCGCTAAGAGGATTCGTCTGATCCATAAATTGGCTTAGCTGACCGCCCGTAAAAAATTCCATGATCGTGGCGGTTATCATCTTTGGATTAACTAAGTCGTAAGGCATGATTTCGTCTATATTATTGCTTAGACTCATAAATTTATCGCGGATCGCCTTTTGCATTTTTACGAAGCCTAGATGCAACTCGTTCGCCAAAAGCTCGCCGATGGAGCGAATTCGGCGATTTCCTAAGTGGTCGCGATCGTCGATATGACCTTGCCCGTTTTTAACCTTGATTAGATATTTTGCGGTTTTGATAATATCCTCGCTGGTTAATACCGTTACGTATTCGGGTACGTCAAGTCCGAGCTTGTGATTCATCTTCATACGACCTACTTTCGTTAGATCGTATCTTTCCGGATTAAAAAATATGTCGTTTACGAATACTTTTGCCGCCTCTTTTACCACCGGCTCGCCCGGACGCATTACCTTGTAAATTCTAATCGCGGATAGATCATTTTCATCGTCGACGCCCTCGGTTTGTTTTAAAAGCTTTAACGTCTCGTTGTCTGCGATAAAGGAATTTATGATCGCATCGTCGACGCCCGAAGCCGAGTTATTGATTATCTCTATACTCTCTTGCTCACTTAAAATTTTAACCAATTTATTTTCATCGAGCTGTGCTAGGGTATCGTAAATCACCTCGCCGCTTTCTTTATCGATAACCGGACTCGCAAGGTATCTGCCGATCAAAACCTCGGTCGGATATTCTACGAATTTTAAACCGTCTTCTATTAATTTATCAGCCTTTTTCTTAGTAAGGCGTTTGCCCGCTTCGTGTAAAATTTTACCGCTTTCGTCTTTTATGTCGTACTCGACCCTGCCTAAGAAATCGTCAAGATTAAACGGAGTTAAAAATTTATTGTTTTTTACGCTTAGAGTTTGGATCGGGTAAAATAATTTTATAATATCTTGTT
>NZ_CAJPMA010000072.1 GCF_905371695.1 uncultured Campylobacter sp.
TTCGATTATAGCGACATAGAACCCAGCATAGCGAATAAAAGCCGCGAATTTATGGAAGTAGGGATCGTAGGGCTCGGGCTAATGGGAGGCTCGTTGGGGCTAGCGCTAAAAGAGGAAAAATTAATCTCGTGCGTTAGCGGTTGCGACGCAAATTTCGCGCATGAACAAAAAGCGCTAGAACTAGGACTCGTGCATGAAATTTTAGGCCTCGACGAGATGAAGCGAAAATGCGACATTATATTTTTGGCGATTCCGGTCGAAGCTATTATAAAAATTACTCAAGATTTAGAGGACGTCGGCGAGAACACGACGATCATCGATCTGGGCTCTACTAAACAAAAAATTATCGAAGCCGTCCCCGCTAAAATTCGAGCGAATTTTATCCCCGCTCACCCGATGGCGGGTACGGAATATTCGGGTCCCGAGGCTGCTTTTAAGAGCCTATATAACGGTGCGGTCGTCGTCGTGTGCGACTTCGAGGAGAGCCATGAAATGCATGTAAAACGCGCGGTCGAGCTGTTTTCTCATCTGGGTATGAAAATCGTATTTATGAGCGCGAGCGAGCACGACCACCACGTCGGACTAATCTCTCATTTACCCCACGCTATCGCGTTTTCGCTAGCTAGCGGCGTACTAAAAGAGGAGGATAGACGCCACATTATGGCGCTGGGCGGCCCGACGTTTCGCGGTATGATACGCGTAGCTAAAAGCTCGCCGGTTATGTGGAGCGATATTTTTAAACAAAATAAGCAAAATTTAATTGGCGCGATTAATATGTTTAAAAACGAGCTTAGCGAGTGCGAGAAATTGGTAAGAGACGAGCGCTGGGACGAACTTTATTCATGGATGAACGATGCTAGGAAAATCCGCGAAATTTTGTAATTAACTTTGAATTTATCGATTTTATGTAAAATTCGGGCTTTAAATTTCTGAAATTTTAAGGTATTTAGGATGAGAAGAAGAGGATTCGGCGGCGCGATAGGGACGTTGCTATTCATCGTGATTTTCGGCGGGATAACCGGATATATGCTAACTTCCGACGACTTTGAGCGAAACGCGCCGATGATCGGTATAAAAGATAAAGTTTATTGGAATTTACGCTCGCCTATGAGTATAAAATTTAAAGACGATAAAGGCGTAAAATTTGTTAGAATTAGCATAAACGACGGCAAAAACGACCTAAATTTGCTAAATCAAGTCATACAAAACCCGACGCCCGAGCTTGACATAAATTTAACCTTTCCTAAAACGGGATTTTTCAGCGCTAAAGATACCTACGAGCTAAGTATCGAAGCGACCGATACTAGCAAGTGGAATTTTTTCTCCGGTAATAAAGCCAGTAAAAAAGTTCAGGTCGTGCTAGATACTACAAAGCCCGATTTATACATACTTTCGCAAAGTTATTCCATCTCAAAGGGCGGAAGCGCGGTAGTGGTATTTAAGGCTACCGACAACGAGCTAAAAGAAGCTTACGTAGAGACTAATTACGGCAAAAGATTTGAAGCGACGCCGTTTTATAAAGAGGGCTACTACGCCGCGCTAGTGGCGTGGCCGGCACAGGTCGAAAATTTTAGCGCCGAAGTCGTCGCGCGCGATTTTGCCGGCAACGAAAGCAAATCGCACGTGAGATATTTCTACGAAAAGATAAAATATAAAACCTCAAATATTACTTTAAAAGATAACTTTTTGGACGGTAAAATCTCCGATTTAACCGATAAGTACGCAAAAGACCCCGGCGCGCTATCCCGCCTTGCGAAGATGAAATTCGTAAATGAAATCCTGCGCGACGCGAACGATAAAAAAATTTCCGAAGTAACGGCGAGCGCGGGTACGGACTTGCTTACTAATTTTGATATTTTGCCGTTTTATCCGCTAAGAAACGGCAAAAAAGTGGCGGATTTCGCCGACCATCGCTTTTATATCTACAATAACGAGCCCGTAAGCGAATCGTGGCATATGGGACTTGATTTAGCTAGCGTAGCCGGCGCGCCGATAATTACCAGCAACGCGGGCAAGGTCGCATTCGTGGGCGATAACGGCATTTACGGGCTAAATATTATCATCGATCATGGGTTTGGGCTGTATTCGCTTTACGCGCATTGTTCTAGCTCGCCTTTAAAAACGGGCGACAGCGTGCGCGCCGGCGATGAAATAGGCACCACGGGTATGAGCGGGCTGGCGCTCGGCGATCATTTGCACTTTGGAATTTTGGTGCAGGGCGAAGAGGTTAGACCGCAGCAGTGGCTAGATAAAAAATGGGTAAAGGATAACGTAATTAGCGTGCTTGACGCGGCTAAAAAGATGATAGATAAGAACTAATTTGCAAAAAATGCTTAAAAGTGCTATTATCCGCATAGAATTTTAAGGAAAAAAAGTGAGACAAACTACTATCGCAAAAAGAGTCGAAAGCGTGGGTATCGGCTTGCATAAGGGCGAGCCGATAAGGTTGATACTCGAACCGCTTGAAGCAAATACGGGGATAATTTTACACCGAAGCGATCTCGGCGTAAGCTTTAAAGCCGAGCCTAAAAACGTCGTAAATACGCAGATGGCGACGGTCGTAGGCAATGAAAAGGGCTTTGTGAGCACTATCGAGCACTTGCTATCGGCGATTAACGGATACGGTATAGACAATATAAGAATTTGCGTCGACGCGAACGAAATTCCGGTTATGGACGGTAGCGCGATAAGCTTTTGCATGCTGCTGGACGAAGCGGGCGTAGCGGATCTTGACGAGCCTAAACGCGTGATTTTGGTCCGCAAGGAAGTCGAGGTAAGAGAAGGTAATAAATTCGTAAAAACGACGCCTTCGCTAAATCCGAAATTCGACTATTCGATAAAATTCGACCATCCCGTAATCGGCGAACAAAGATACGTTTTCGAGTTTAGCAAGAGCAATTTTATCAAGCAGATCGCTCGCGCTAGAACGTTCGGATTTTTAAAAGATTTACAAAAGCTACAATCACAAAATTTAGCGTTAGGCGCATCGCTCGATAACGCCGTGGCAATCGACGATAATAGAATTTTAAATCCCGAGGGATTGCGTTTTGAAAACGAATTCGTTCGCCATAAAATTTTAGACGCTATCGGCGATTTAAGCCTACTGGGTGCTCCGCTTTTAGGCGACTACGCCGCGTTTGCGGGAAGCCACGACCTAAATCATAAGCTCACTTTGGCGGTTTTGGCCGACGAAAAAAACTATGAAATCGCCGCTTTAAAAGGCGAGTTGCTAAAAGACTACCGAAAGGTATTCGCATAAAAAACATCGAATTGCTAGTCGTTTCGTTAGCTCAGCCTTTGCTAGTCGGGTTATACGAAAACGGCGTAAAATTTAGAGAATTTTCTACCTGCGAACACGCCAGCGAAGCGTTGATTAAAATTTTAGCCCAAATTTCAAACGAATATAAAATTTCAAAAATCATCTACGCAAATACTCCCGGAAGTTTCATGGGGCTTAAAGTAGCCTACGTGATTTTAAAGACCTTTTGCATAGTAAAAGAGTGCGAATTCGCCGCGGTAAGCGGCTTTGAGCTAAACGGAGGCAAACCCATACGCGCCAATAAAGTTTTAAGCTTCGTACTAGAAAACGGCGAAATAATGCTTAAAGCCGCGCATCCCGGCGAGTTTAGCCTACCTGAAAATTTAGATAAATTAAAACTAAATTTAGATACTCTTCCGAATTATTTAATACAAGCGGTTTAGGAGAATTTTTGAATATTTTAGTCCCCGCCACGAGCGCGAATTTAGGACCGGGATTTGACGCGTTGGGTCTTAGTTTAAAGCTCTACAACGAGATTAGCATTAGCCCCGCAAAATTTAGCTCCATTTCTATTAGCGGCGAAGGGAGTACTAACGTAACGCTAAAACGAAACAACATTTTTATTAGCATTTTTAACGAAATTTTTTTAGAGCTTACCGGTAAGACGCAAAATTTTAGGATGGTTTTTAATAATAAAATCCCCTTTTCAAGAGGACTGGGCAGTAGTTCGGCGGTTATCGTCGCGGCGATTGCGAGCGCTTACGAGGCGGCGGGATTTAAAGCGCAGAAAAATACTATTTTAAACCGCGCGCTAGTTTACGAAAATCATCCCGATAATATTTCGCCCGCGGTTTTGGGCGGTTTTATCAGCGCGATCGTAGAAAACGGCGCGGTGCTAGCAAATAAATTCGAAATAAGCGACGAGTTAAAAGCCGTCGTCGTAATCCCCGATAAAGCGATGAATACGAACGCTTCAAGACAAATTTTACCAAAAAGCTATTTAATGAAAGAGTGCGTAAATAATCTCTCTCATGCGGCGTTTTTGACCGCGTGTTTCGCGCAAAAAAGATACGATCTATTGCGCGCGGCGTGCAAGGACGCGATGCACGAAGAGCGCCGTATGAATGCGCTTAGCGAGCTTTTTGAAGTACGAAAATTCGCCTACGAAAACGGCGCCTTAATGAGCTCTCTTTCAGGCTCTGGATCTAGCTTTTTAAATATCGCTTACGAGAGCGACGCGCAAAATTTAAGAGATAGATTGGCTACGAAATTCGAGAAATTTAGGGTCGAAATTTTATCGTTCGATAACGACGGATTTATTATAAAACAAAGCTAAAAGCAAGCAAAAAAAAGATAAAATGAATAAAAGCAAGCCCGTTAGAATGTGCGTTTCGTGCAAAATTAGAGCCGAGCAAAATTCGCTAAATAGATACCGCGTAAACGGCGGCGAGATTAAGCGCGGTAAAGGGGACGGACGCAGCTTTTATCTTTGCGGCGATTGCCTAAAAAAAGACGGAAAAATACTAAAAAAAATACTTGATAGATACCTAAAAAGCGTTAGCGGCTTAGAGGCGTCAAATTTAAAGGAGAAACTCTTAAATGAGCAATGTTAGGATTTCAGAAATAGCAAACGAGCTGGGATACCCAAGTAAAGAGATAGTAGAAAAAGCTCAACAGCTCGGTTTAAAGGTTAAAACGCATTCAAACGCCGTTAGTCTAGAAGAAGCCGAAGCCATATACGAATACGTACAATCGGGCGTAATCCCCGAAAAATTTAAGAAAAAAACGCAGAGCGCAAAGCCTAAAAGCGATGCTAAAAAAAGCGCGAAATCGGACACAAAAGGCGACGAAAAGCAAAGCGCGGAGGAAAATTTAGCAAAGGATAAAACCGCAAAGGCCGCGAAATCAAAAACCGCTAAACCGCAAGAAGACGCTAAAATTTCGTCAAAATCCGCGCCAGATTCAAGCGAGGAATCTAAAATTTTAGAGCCCGAGCAAAATTTAAAAGAGGCTAAAAAAACAGAAGAGCAGCCTAAAATCCCCGAGCCCGTTAAAGAAAGTCTAGCCGATGCGAGCCAAAAGCGTCGCGGACTGGTTATCGTTAAAAAAGCCAAATCCCAAGAACCCGCACGCCCGGAGCGAAGGGTTAGCGCTCCTGCGTTAGAGATAAATAGCCTGCAAAGTATGTTTTCAAACAGCGACGAAAATTTGGCTCGCAAAAAGAAAAAAGATAAAAAGCCCGTCCAAACGCACAAAAAAGAGGGCGCGCAAAAGATGGACCTACTTGGCGGAAGCGATTTTGCCGATATCGTGATTGAGGATGAAGACGTAGTCGTATTGCCAGATTTTACTTTCCGCGCGCCTACGCCGCAACCAGCGCAGAAAACCAATCAACCTAACGTTTTTAGAAATTCGCAAAACCAAGCGGCAAATCCGTTTGAAGGCGGTATCCAGCGCCGCGCTCGCAAAAAACACAAAAAGCCCGAGCGCGCTCAAAATTTAGAGGCCGTAACGCAGGTTAATATCCCGAAAGAAATTCGCGTTTACGAGTTTGCCGAGAAGCTGAATAAGCAGCCTAGCGAGATCATAGGAAAGCTTTTTATGCTGGGCATGATGACTACTAAAAACGACTTTTTAGACGAGGATGCGATCGAAATTTTAGCCGACGAGTTTAACGTCGAGGTAAATATCATAGACGATACCCAGGACTTCGACTACGTAGCCGCATACGAAGAAGAACGCCGAGACGATGAAAATTTAGAGCCGCGCGCGCCGGTGATTACTATTATGGGTCACGTCGATCACGGTAAAACGAGCCTGCTAGATTATATCCGCAAAACTCGCGTGGCTTCGGGCGAAGCGGGCGGCATCACGCAGCACGTAGGCGCTTATATGGTAAATAAAAACGGTAAGAATATCACCTTTATCGATACCCCCGGCCACGAGGCGTTTACCGCGATGAGGGCGCGCGGAGCGGGAGTTACCGATATAGTAATCGTAGTAGTCGCCGCGGACGACGGCGTCAAGCCTCAGACCAAAGAAGCGATAAACCATGCAAAAGCAGCGGGCGTACCGATAATCATCGCTATAAACAAGATGGATAAAGAGGCGGCGAATCCTGATTTGGTTAAAACGGGTCTTGCAGAGCTTGACGTAATGCCTACCGAGTGGGGCGGACAGCACGAGTTCGTACCTATCTCGGCAAAAACCGGAGCCGGCATAGACGAACTTCTTGAAATCGTGCTTTTGCAGGCGGAAATTTTAGATTTAAAAGCCAATCCTAACGCAAGCGCGAAAGCTACCGTAATAGAAAGCTCGCTTCAAAAAGGGCGCGGCCCCGTGGCTACTATAATCGTAGAAAACGGCTCGTTAAAAGTAGGTGATACGGTGGTTGCGGGTGTGGCTTACGGTAAGATAAGAAGCCTGCTTGACGATCAGGGGCGGAATTTAAAGCAAATTCGTCCTGGCGAATGCGGCGTCATCGTAGGTCTTAGCGAAGTGGCCGAGGCGGGCGAGACGCTAATTAGCGTTAAAACCGATAAAGAAGCGCGCGAGTACGCCCAGAAAAAAGCCGAATATTTGCGCCAAAAAGAACTTAGTAAATCGACTAAGGTCAGCATCGACGAGCTTAGCGCTAAAATCGCCGAAGGCGAGCTAAAAACGCTGCCGGTTATCGTAAAAGCGGACGTTCAAGGCTCTCTTGAAGCGTTAAAAGTGAGCCTTGAAAAGCTAGCCAACGACGAAGTAAAAGTAAATATAATCCATTCGGGCGTGGGCGGTATTACCCAAAGCGACGTCGCGCTAGCCGGAGCCAGCGAAAACTGCGTGATACTTGGCTTTAATATCCGCCCGACCGGCGAAATTAAAGAAAAAGCCAAAGAAAGCGGCATAGAGATAAAAACCTATAACGTAATTTATAATCTAATCGACGACGTTAAGGCGATTTTAGGCGGTCTAATGTCGCCGGTAATCCGCGAAGAGCAGCTCGGTCAAGCGCAGGTTCGTCAAGTTATAAACGTCCCTAAAATAGGCGCGATCGCAGGTTGTATCGTGACCGAGGGCACGATAAACAGAGGCGCTAAAATTCGCTTAATCAGAAACGGCGTAGTCGTCCACGAGGGTACGGTAAGCTCGCTAAAACGCTTTAAAGACGACGTTAAAGAGGTCGCCAAAGGCTACGAGTGCGGCGTAGGCATAGACGGTTACAACGACATTAGAGAAGGCGATTATATCGAAAGCTTTAAAGAGATAGAGGAGCAAGCGAGCCTATGAATGCCGCCGAGATAAAGCGCATGCGTACGGAAAGCGTGCTAAAAGAGCTAATTCCGGAGGCTTTGGCTACGCTTGAAGACAGTATGCTAAAAGGGCTTTGCGTGACGGACGTAGAGTGTAAAAAAGGGCGCTACGACGCGTTCGTATATCTTGATAAAATGGCATTCGACGAGCGCGAACAAGAGTACGTTTTAGCTCATTTAAAGCGCGTCGCGCGTCATATACAAAACCACTGCATGGCGGCGGAAGGCTGGTATAGGGCGCCGAATTTTCACTTTAAATTCGACGACCGCTTGGAATATCAAAATAAAATGGATAGCCTGTTTGAGAAAATTTCAAAGGATTTGGGCAAATGAATAATTTAGAAACGCTGATCGCGCAATGCGGCGTAGAGCTTTACGATACCGAGATCTCAAACGAAAACGGCAGAACGATTTATAGAATTTTCATCGCCAAGCAAGGCGGCGTGAGCCTAGACGACTGCGAAGCGGTTAGTCGCTTGCTTTCGCCGATTTTTGACGTAGAGCCGCCCGTTTCGGGGGACTATAATTTAGAAGTTAGCTCGCCCGGATTAGAGCGTAAATTAAGCGAACCGAGGCATTTTAAGGCGAGCCTGGGCGAACTGGTAAAAATACAAGCGGCGGATAAAATTTCGGGCAGGCTTATTAAAGCGAACGACGAAACGATCGCCGTGCAAAACGACGACGGCGTATTCGAGATAGAAATTGGCGCGATTAAAAAAGCGCGAACTTACGTGGAGTGGTAAATGTTAAGCGATATCGAGATCACGCATCAAGCCGCGCTGGCGCCGATAAGCCAAATTGCGAAAAAACTTGGATTAACGGGCGATGAAGTCGAGCCGTACGGAAAATTTAAGGCTAAAATTTCGCCTCGTCTGGGTGCGTCTAAATCAAAGCTTATTCTAGTAACGGCCACTAACCCGACGCCTTACGGCGAGGGCAAAACTACGATGTCTATCGGGCTTGCAGACGCGCTTTCTCGTCTAAACAAGCGCGTTTGCCTAGCGCTTCGCGAGCCTAGTCTGGGGCCCGTATTCGGTATAAAAGGCGGCGCGGCGGGCGGCGGATACTCGCAGCTTGCGCCGATGGAGGATCTAAATTTGCATTTTACGGGCGACTTTCATGCAATAACGTCGGCGAATAACCTAATCGCCGCTATGATAGATAATTCGCTTTATCAAGGCAATCCGTTAAAAATAGGCAAAATTTTATGGAAGCGCTGTATGGATATGAACGACCGCGCTGCTGGCAAAAATCGCGGCGGAACAAGGCGTGCGGCATTGGGTGC
>NZ_CAJPMA010000073.1 GCF_905371695.1 uncultured Campylobacter sp.
TTTATACGGCGAAAGAAAGCGGTAGAAACCGCGTCGAGGTCGCGCAGTGATCATTGATACGCACTGTCATTTAAACGATAAGAGCTACGATGCCGATCTTTCCCAAACTTTACAAAACGCCCGAAATTTAGGCGTTGCGGGATTCATAATACCCGGCGCCGATATCAACGATTTACCCAAAGCGGCTAAAATAGCAAACCAAAACGAGGACGTCTATTTTGCCGTAGGCGTGCATCCTTACGATATCGCGGGCTTTGACGAGCGAATTTTAAGAAAATTTGCAGCCGATCCTAAGTGTGTAGCCGTCGGCGAATGCGGGCTTGATTATTTTCGCTTACCTAGGGACGAAGGCGAGAAGCAGCGCGATAAATCGGAACAAAAACGCGTTTTTTTAGCTCAACTGGATATCGCGGTCGAGTTAAAAAAACCCGTTATTCTTCATGTGAGGGAAGCTAACGAGGATACGTTTAATATCCTAAAAGAGTATGCGGACAAATTAACAGCCGGAGCAGTTTTGCACTGCTATAACGCTTCGCCGCTACTTTTAGAGCTTGCTAAGTTGGGGGAATTTTACTTCGGCATAGGAGGAGTTTTAACGTTTAAAAACGCTAAAAATTTAGTCCAGATTTTGCCTAAGATTCCACTAGATAGGATATTAATCGAAACGGACGCGCCGTATCTTACGCCCGAGCCCAATCGCGGCAAGAGAAACGAACCCGCGTTTACGATATTTGTCGCTAAAAAGATAGCTGAAATTTTGAGCCTTAGTCAACGGGAGGTTTGCGAACTGACCAGCGGCAATGCCAAAAGATTATTTAAGTGTTTTGACACGAAATAAGGATGAAAATGAAAGCAATGCTTAGACTGTTTTTTATAATTATCGGTGCGACCGCGCTATTTGCCGCCGCCCCGGAAAAAGACTCCTACGACGCGGGAGTTAAAATTTTAAAAGAGCTCGATATAGATCCGTCTTTTATAAAAACTTCTCACTATGCGAGTATGAAAAAAGGTATCACGAACGGCCAAATAAAAACCTTTACCGATGCGCTAAAAGGCGGGTATATGTATATCCCGATGATTAAATCAAATATTAAAACTTCGGGGATTCCGGATTCTTTTTTCTATCTTGCGATGATAGAATCCGGTTTTGCCACGCACGTCACTTCAAATGCCAAGGCCGTCGGTATTTGGCAATTTATGGAAAAAACGGCTAGGATTCACGGGCTTAAAATCGACGAGTACGTGGATGAACGCCGCGATCCGGTAGAGTCCACGAGGGCTGCCGCAACGTATTTGAAAGGGCTAAAAAATAAATTCGGCAAATGGTATTTGGCCGTACTTGCTTATAACTGCGGAGACGGTTGCGTATCAAAAGCTATACAAAAGGCCGGGACGGACGATCTTGCTACGCTAATAGATCCGAATAAAAAATTCTTACCGCCAGAAACTAGAAATTTCATCGTTAAAATTTTAAGAGCCGCTTACATCGCAAAAGACGCCGATGCCTTACTGGCTCGCGAGTCGTCTTTGATAAATATAAACGGCGGGTTAAAACTTACTAAAATCGAAATTCCCGGCGGAACGAATTTAGTGCAAATCGGCGATAGTATAGGGTTAAGCGTTAAAAAGATGAAATCTAACAATCCGCACCTAAAATTCGTATTTACTCCGCCTAATACGAAAAATTATTACGTCTATATCCCCGAAAATAAAAAAGAGCTTTTTGCCGAAAATTTTAAGCCCGTAATAGCTAAAAATAACTTCTATACCTATGTCGTAAAAAAGGGCGATACTTTATTTAGTATCGCCAAACAAACGGGTATTAGCCATAGAGCGATAAAGGACTATAACGAGCTAACGACTAATTACGTAGCCTATAATCAAAAACTAATAATACCGGCTTCAAAAAGCAACGAAACGCAAAACTACGTAGTCCAAGCGGGCGATACGCTAGCTTCGGTTTCTAAAAAATTTAACGTAAAAGCCAAAGATATAAAAGAGGCAAATTCTCTGGCCAACTCTAATTTAAGCGTCGGAGCAAATATTGTCATACCTTAAAATTTGCGCTCTTGCTACTTTTGCTCTAATTATAGCGGGCTGTTCCTCCGGTGGCGGCCCGTTTGCTCCGAGCGGCCCTACGCAAGTAGAGCCCAATAGATCGCCCTCCATGCAAAAAGCCACGATGAGGCCATATACGATAAACGGTAAAACTTACTACCCCACGGTCGTAAGCGTCGGAGATAAAACTAGCGGGACGGCTAGCTGGTACGGACCGAATTTTCACGGCAAAAAAACCTCAAACGGCGAAATTTACAATAGGTATAACCTAACAGCCGCTCACAAGACGCTGCCGATGAATACCGTGCTAAAAGTTACTAATTTAAAAAATCAAAAAAACGTAATAGTGCGGGTAAACGACCGCGGTCCGTTCGTAGCCGATCGTATAATAGACCTCTCAAAAGCGGCGGCGACGCAGATAGATATGATAGGCGCGGGTACGGCGCCCGTTAGCCTCGAAGTCGTGGGATTTGACGCGCGCGCCGAGGCGGCAGCGGTATCCGTAGCCCAAAGAGCGCTTAGCGGCTCCAAAGCTCAAAGCGGTATAATAATTTCTACCGAGCGAAGTATCGTCGGCGGCGAATTTATGGTGCAAATCGGCGCGTTTAAAAACCGCGACGGCGCGAACCGCTATCAAAGAGAAAATAGAAGTATCGACGGATACGCGTCCGTCGTAAAAAGCTACGAGATCGACGGCGAGCCGATTTACCGCGTATTTTTGCGCGGATTTAGAAGCGAAGACGAAGCCAGAGATTATGCTGTTAGCCACAGAAACGGCAAATTTAAAGGCGCGTTTATCGTAAGAGGCGAGTGAATCGGCAAATTTAAGGCAAAAAATGAAAGACGAAATTTTAAAATTAAAACGAACGACGAAAGAGACCGATATTAGCGCCGAGCTTAAAATTTACGGGCGCGGCGAGTGCGAGATCGCGACGGGGATCGGATTTTTCGATCATATGTTAGAAGCTTTGGGCAAACACTCGCTTATTAATCTAAAAATCGCTTGCAAAGGCGATACGCACGTGGATTTTCATCACAGCGTAGAGGACGTCGGTATCGCGCTAGGCGCGCTTTTAAAAGAGGCGATTTATCCGGTTAGCGGCGTCGAGCGCTTTGCCGATTGCGTCGTTACGATGGACGAAGCCGCCGTTAGCTGCGCGCTTGACCTTAGTAACCGAGCGTTTTTGGTCTACGAAAATTTCGACATCATCGGTAAGGTTGGGGAATTCGACGTAGAGCTTGCGGAGGAGTTTTTCCGAGCGGTCGCGACGAACGCGGGCATTACGCTGCATATCGCTAAAATTCGCGGCAAAAACAACCATCATATAATAGAAGCCGCGTTTAAAGCCTTCGCCGTGGCGCTTCGCAGGGCGCTTGCTAAAAACGAACGAGCTGGCGTACCGAGCACGAAAGGCGTTTTACGATTGAAATCATCTTTTTAGACGTGGACGGATGCCTAACCGACGGCAAGATCGTTTATGGCGCGCAGGGCGAAGAGTTAAAATTTTTCGACGTAAAGGACGGCTGGGCGATAGAAAGCTGGCTAAAACTGGGCAAAAAAGTAGCGATTATTACGGGGCGAAAGTCGCAAATCGTAGAGCAGCGCGCGCTTGATCTAAAAATAGACCACGTCTACCAAGGCGTGAGCGATAAGCTTGAAATCGCGAAGGAAATTTTAAAATTCGAAGGGTTAAATTTCGAAAACGCAGCCGCGATCGGAGACGATTATAACGACTATAAAATTTTAAACGCCGTGGGTTGGAGCTTTAAGCCAAAAGACGCGATAAAAGAGCTAAAAGTAAAGACGAAATTAAAACGCAAAGGCGGTAACGGCGCGGTTAGAGAGATGATTGAAACGTTAATAAAAAGCGAAAATTTATTTGACGAGTGGTCTAAGCGTTGGTTATAAAAATTTTTTACGTAGTTATAGCGATTTTTAGCGTAGCGATGATATTTCTGGCATCTTCGGATCCTTATTTCGCCGAGCAGTTTAAAGTGGACGCAAAGCAGGCTAATACAAAGGCGTTTGGCGTGGTAGACCGCGAGATAAATGCGACTACGGTTAGCGCGGTTTACGAGGCTAGCGAAGTAAATAGATTTGATGATTTCGACGAATTTTTAAATTTTAAGGGCGAGATTTTAAGAGGGAATCAAAAGCACGATATAAGCTCGAATAAAGCTATTTTAGACGGAGAAATTTTAAAATTTGTAGGCGATGCCAGATACGAGAACAACGAAAGCCTAAATTTTACTTCGCAAGAGATAATTTATAATACCAAAAGTAAAGTCGTCGCTTCGGACGTACCGTTTATAATGACGCAAAACGGAGATAAAATCACGGCAGAGAGCGGGTCTTACGATCTGGATAAAAAGCAAACGCAAGCAAAAGGGTTAAAAGCATGGATAGAGCAAGAAAGAAAATAGCGCTAGCGCTGATCTTAGGGTTAAATTTAGGATTATTCGCCGAGCAAGTAGAGATAACTTCGGATAGTTTTTTTGCCGACGAAGGCAAGCAGATAAGTAATTTCACCGGCAACGTCCGCATCAAAAAAGGCGCCTACGACGAGCTAAACGCCGATAAAGTAGTCGTGCATTTCGACGCCAAGCGCCAGCCGCTAAAATACGTAGCTACGGGAAACGCGAATTTTAAAGCCGCGCTTAAAGACAAACACTACGACGGCAAAGGCGACGTGTTAACTTACGAGCCTAAAAGCGCGACGTATACGATAACCGGAAACGGCTATCTACACGAGGCGGAGACTAATAAAAACGTCTACGGCGAAAAGATCGTCGTAAATCAAAACGAAGGCACTTACAGCGTAAATAGCGGCGAGAAAAAGCCTGTGAAATTTATCTTTCAAGTCGAGGATAAGCAGAAGTGATACGCGTAATTAACGCAAAATTTATCGCTTCAAGCCCGAGCATAAAAGAAGCGCCCGAATTTGCTACGAGCGAAGTAGTATTTTTAGGGCGCTCAAACGTCGGCAAAAGCAGTCTCATTAACGCGCTAGTCGGGCAAAAATCTTTGGCTAAGAGTTCGTCTACGCCCGGTAAAACTAGGCTTATAAATTTTTTTGAAGTAGAGCTTGCGGAAAGTCGTGACCTTGAAAACGGAGAAAATTTAGCGCAGAAATTTAAAATAACGTTCGTGGATTTACCTGGGTTCGGTTACGCCAAAGTAGCCAAAAGTATGCATGAAGAGTGGCGCAAAAATTTGGATGAATTTTTAAAATTTCGCGGAAATATTAGGCTTTTCGTGCACCTAATCGACTCGCGCCATTTCGGTCTTGAAATCGACGCGGGCGTGAACGCTTACGTTAGCGATTTTTTGCGCGGAGATCAAAAAATTTTAAATCTCTATACGAAATCGGACAAACTAAATCAAAGCGCAAAAAGCGCGATCTTAAAGCATGATCCGTGCGGGCTTTTGGTCTCTACGCTAAATAAAAAAGGTATCGACGCCGCGCTTGACAAAATAGTAAATTTAACGCTGGGGCGACAATGATAGAGCTTAAAAAGCCAAAACCAAAAGACGTGGCGCAAATGCAAAATTTAGTAGCTCCCGAGGTGGCCAAGGGCGTTATTTTGCCACGTAGCGACGATGAGGTTAGCACGAATATCCGCTCTTACGTCGCAGCCTGCGAAGACGGAAAAATCGTAGGTTTTTGCGCGCTACATATCCACACGCCTCAGCTCGCCGAGATTAGAAGCCTAATCGTAGACGAAAAAACGCGCGGGCGGGGCGTAGGCTCTATGATGGTAAAAGAGCTTTTAAAAGAGGCAAAATTTTACGAGCTAAAAAGCGTTTTTACGCTTACTTATAGGCGCGCGTTTTTTGAAAATTTAGGCTTTTACGAGATACCTAAAACCAAACTCCCCGCGCAAAAAATTTGGGCGGATTGCGCTAAATGCAAGCTTTTTCCCGAATGCAACGAAATCGCTCTAATTTACGACCTATAAAACGCGCGGCGGGCGTTTTAGCGCTATTTGCCTATGAGATAGCGACGGCTCGCTTCGGCTATTTGCCGCCGCTACTGGGCGCAATATTCGTCTACTTAATCTCTTCGTATTTGCGTTTTCAAAAAAGCTACGAGCGGCCGAAAACAGACTGGTACGTCGCGTGGGCGGCGATGATTTTTACGGAGCAAATTCACGGATTTTATCTGTTTTCCAGCGCGATTGCGTTTTTACTATTTTATTATTTCGTAGCCGACAAACTTTGCGTCAGCGTAAAATCGCGCGGACTTTTGATCCTTATTTACGTCTGCGGCGCGTACGCCTGCACGCTCGGGGTAAACAATCTAATGGCATACGTAAAAAACGACGAAATTTTAGGCGTCGGCGCGGAGTACGCCCTATATATTTTATTAGAAGCCGCGATTATGAGCCTGTTTTTTAAAGGGCGCCTTCGATGAGGATGCGCATCGTATTCGCCGTTATCGGGCTTTTTTGGATTATACTTTTAGGAAGGGTGTATCATCTAAGCGTAAATTCAAACGAATACTACGAGCAAATAGCCGAGCAAAATGCCGTAAAAACGCAATATATCCCGCCCGTGCGAGGTATCGTCTCAGACGTCAAAGATCGCCCGCTAGCGATAAATATTTTAGGTTTTTCGGTAGCCGTTAAGCCTCATCTTACCGCCAAGCAAGAAATTTTAGACGCCGAGTTAGAGGCGCTTGCCGCGCTATTTAGCGATTTAAACGTTACTAAATTAAAGCGAGAATACCTAAAAAACGACTCGCCCTATAATCAAGAATTTATCCCCGTCGCCGAATTTATCGATTACGATCAATTTTTACCGCATTACGTAAGCCTTACTTTGCGCGAAAATTTAAAGATCGAGCCCGCCAGCAAACGCCGCTATCCTTACGGCGAGCTAGCTTCCCACGTTATCGGCTACGTCGGACGCGCCAATCAAAAAGATATCGACGCCGACCCGCTGGCTAAACTTACTAATTACGTCGGGCGAAGCGGGATAGAACGCTTTTATAACGAAATTTTACAAGGCGAGCAAGGCAGTAAAAAAATAAAGGTAAACGCGCTAAACCAAGAGATCGAGCAAATTAGCTACGAGCCGCCCAAAAGCCGAAATATCAAGCTCTCGCTCGATTTGGAGCTGCAAAAATTTCTGGCCGATATTTTCGGAGACGACGCGGGAAGCGCGGTAGTAATGAGTTTAAAAGACGGCGCGATAGTAGCTGCGGGCAGCTTTCCGGAATACGATCTAAATCCGTTCGTTTCCGGCATCTCTCAGGCCGAGTGGGATAGACTCATAAAAGACGTCGATCACCCGTTTACCAATAAGCTCGTAAATGGGCTTTATCCGCCGGGATCCGTCGTTAAAATGGGTATGTCGCTAGCCTTTTTAGATAACGGCGTGGGGCAGGGCGAGGACGTGTTTTGCTCGGGCTCTTACGAGCTAGGAGGGCGGAAATTTCGCTGCTGGAACGCCTACGGACACGGAAGCGTAAATATGAACGCGGCGATCCGCGAGAGCTGCGACGATTATTTTTACAAAATGAGCCAGCGCGTTGGGATCGACGCGATCACGCCTATTTTAGAGCGCATCGGATTTGGCGTAAAAACGGGCGTGGACTTGCCTAACGAATTCGTAGGCACGCTGCCTAGCCGCGAGTGGAAAATGCGAAAATACGGCAAAGCGTGGTTTCAGGGCGAGACGCTCATTACCTCCATCGGGCAAGGGAATTTCCTAGTAACGCCGATGCAAGTGGCGCGTCACACGGCGGGGCTCGCTACGGGACTAAACTATACGCCGCATTTTTTAAAAAGCGCGGGCGACGAGGACGCGGATTTTACCCCCAAAGACGATATGTATACTAAATTTGAAAAATCGCAGCTACCTGCGATCCGCCGCGCGATGTACGAGGTGGCGAACCACCCGCGAGGCACCGCGAATAAGCACTTCGTAAGCTCGCAGATAAAAGTCGCCGCAAAAACGGGTACCGCGCAGGTCGTAGGTATCTCGCAAAGCGACAAAAAGCGCATGCGCGAGGAAGATATGGCGTATTTGCAGCGCTCGCACGCGTGGATGACGACTTACGCGCCGTTTGAAGATCCGCAGTTCGTAGTAACGGTAGTCATCGAACACGGCGGACACGGCGGTAGCGCGGCAGGTCCTAAAATTTCGCAAATTTATAATAAACTAATCGAAATGGGCTACATTACGCTTCCGGCGCCTAGCGAGAAGGCGCAAAAAGGTAAGAAATAGCGTAAAATTTTGGCATCCGCGCCCGCAAGGCGCAAAGTTTATAAAAATTTAAAAGGAAATTTATCTATGAAGCGTTTTATTTTTCTAGCGTTTTTTACGGTCTCGCTTTTTGGCGGCGAGTTAGCCGATCTGCGCGATGAGTGCAAGAAAGGAAACAAGGAGGTTTGCAAGAGTTTGTCAAACGCGATTAAAAATTTAGAACTTGCCTGCGAAAAAGGCGGAGCGCAAAACGCGATAGCGTGCGCGGGGCTTGGCTATTTTTACGAATCCGACAAAGAATTTACAAAAGCCGTCGCGCGCTACGAAAAGGCCTGCGAGCTAGGCGCGGATAGGGCTTGCGTGTATCTAGGGCTGCTTTATCAAAACGGACAA
>NZ_CAJPMA010000074.1 GCF_905371695.1 uncultured Campylobacter sp.
GTTTAATCAACTTATAGCCGAGCTTGAAGTCGCGCCCTCTAATTGCGCGCTATCTACTAGCCGCTCGATGCTGCTCTCTGGCAATACGCTAGAAAACAAATTAAACCCCGCTAGCTCGTTGTAGTCTAGTAGATGGTCTTGCTCGTTTTGCGCTAGCGTTAAAAAATCTTTACGCAGATCGGGCGTTTTTAGGCTTTGTTTTAGATCGCTTATCGTTTGGGCTAAATTATTCGTTATATTTTTCTTTTTTAAAATTTGAGCCTGCAAATCCGCAATCATCTCATCGTAAAATTTAGCTACCTTTTTACTTAGCCCGTTTTTTATCCGCTCGTGCAAAAGAGAGCGCGCGACTTCAAGCTCGGCTATAAGTTGATTAAACGGCTTCATCGCTCGGCGTCACCTGCGGTGCGGCTTGTTCTAGTTTGGCTTGATAGTCCTCATAGCTTTGTATAGTCTTAGGCATTAGCTCGCCTTTTAGCAGTGCGTCGTAAAGCACTTCGTTTGGAATATCCCCGCTTTGAATGCCGGCTATGATTTGTGCTAGTAGCTGCGGTTCAATCATTGCTAGGTTATAGTCGGTATTTATCTCATAAATCAAATTCTCGCTCGCGATATTCTCAAAAAAGGCAACATCTTTTAAAAATGAGGCCATACCCTCGCTAATCGTAGATGCGACATTGGTTAATACCGCATTTTCGCCGCTTTTTCGCATTTGCAGCGTTTCGGTAGCCTCCGCCGTCTTTTTTTCGTCTAGCAAAAGCCGCGCGCCCAAAATCGACATCCTTTTTTCTTTTACCGCAATACGGTTTTCAAGCGTAGATAGCCCCGCGCCGCTAAATTCTAAAAAGCCGACCTTTGCGCTCGGATCGTTTATTACCCAAACGGCGGTAGAGCCTATTTTTAGTTTTTCGCTGCTCTCGCCTTGATAGCCCGTGACGTAAGGCGTCGGTAGCGCCGTAAAGTGCGTGCCGTGCTCCAAATCTACTTCGCTTCTAAAATGACTAATATTGACTTTAGCCAAATCAAGCAAAGGCGGTTTTTCTACCGCTGTTTTTAAATCGTTCACGTTAAAAAACGTAAACGGCAAATACTCAAGTTTGCGCTCGTTTGCGCTCGGGTAAATTTCGCTAACTACTTCAAAATTCCCCGCCTTGGTTTCGCTAAATACCCTTTGACGATAGTAGCCCTCGTGTAAATCAAGCACTCGGTAGCGCGTTTTTATCTTATCTACAAACTCGTCCTGCGTCGGCTCGGCGTAGGTTTCTGCGAGCACCACGAGCGACGTAACGTTTGAGCCGTTTATTTTAGTGGTTTTCCAGTTGATAATGTTTTCGGCTTTATAAAGCGTGGCGTAGGCTCTTAAATTTAGCCTTTCGGCTTCAAGCTTGGAATAATCCGCCTTTTCAACGCTCGGCAGATCCACAAGCACACCGCAACGCCCGACGCTTAGGCACTCGTCGGCGATATTTTTGGCAAGAGCTTCTAACGTGTCGTCGTCCAAGCTGATATTTTCGCCGATCGTCTTTAACGCTTCGGGCAACTCTACTTTGGGCGGCTTGGCAAACAGTAGCCCAGTTAGCGCAACCTGCGTTCTAGCCGTCGCGTTGTAAAACTCCGCGCGTCCCACGTAGGCGCTGTATTCGTCCTCTTCTTGATCGCTTAATTTAGGCACGTATTTTTCTTTTGCCACCTCGCCCGCTAGCGCATCGCGCATTAGCTGCCATTTGATTAAATTCTTAGAATATTCGGGATGTTTTGCATTTACCGCCATAAGAAGCCTTTTTTCTTTGCATTCTACTACTAAATGCCGACTACCTTGATTTGGTAATCTCGCGCAGCTATCGGGTATTTATACGCGATTAGATACCCAAGCGCGTCGTTGTAGTCATCGTTTGCAGGGTGAGCGTCGCTTTTTTCGGGCAACTGCGTCTTATTATCCCACGCTTGCTGTTCAAGCGCCTTTGTCAAATTTGGGCATTTTGAGACATTGACGAGCAAGCGGCGTTTGTCAAATAAGTTATTTACGCAGTTTACGCGGTCTTTTATGATAGGGTTTGAGTGATTTACGAATACCAAATGCCCCGCACCTCTTAAAATTTGCGCGTCCGTTTCGCTCGCGCTAGTTTTTCTATTCTGCCCGCTAGCGTCAGGGTAAATGATGATTTTATGCCCTTTGTAGCGATCGCGTAAAGTTTGAGCCATAGCGTATGTATCGTAACTAATAACCTCATCTACTGCGTGCGTAGTAATATTGCCTTTTTTGTCCGCTCGCTCTACGCAGACTACGTTTATGCAGCCGCCTACGTTAAAATCCGCGCCTATGTGTAGTGTTTCGCCCTCTTTGATAGTTTCCGTGCTTGCGTGTGTATCGCGGCTAAAATAGCTATACACGGTGCCGCTAGTGAGGTTTACGAATTCGCCCTCTAAATACGCTTTTAGTAAATTCTCGGGGTATTGTTCTTTCAGCGTGTCGATGAAATCGGGCGGCAGGTATTTATTGTCGGCGGTCTTTGCTTTTATTAGCCGTTTAGTATCACCGCCTTTTTCTATGAAAATTTGATACGTGGCGCGGAAACCCTCGGGCGTGGTTGTGATGATAAACTGCCTGGTGTTACCGGCTCTTAAACGCCCTAGTAGTTTCTCGTAGGCTTTTAACGCGATCTCGGTCTTTGACGTATCAAACTCGTCGCAGATGATCCAGGCGGCGTTTATGCCGATTAGTCGCTCCCAGTTTTCCATACTACGGCACAAAATAGGCGTTTTGGCACCGTTTACGTCCAGGGTGAATATCGCGCTTGATTTGTTAAATTTATACGGCACGCGCCATTCGACGAGCGCGTTTTCAAGATCGCCGAATAGTATATCGCGCAAGAGCGGATACGTTGGCTCCGTTATCACGCCGGCGCAACCAGGGTTTAAAAACGCTAGCTGCAAGGCTTTTCTAACCGCGGCGTATGTTTTTCCCGCGCCGTAACCGCTGACTAGGCCTATGATTTTCGTGCCCGTATCAGCTAGTAGCTCATATTGGTGCGGTAGTAGTTTAACTTCTAAATTACTCATCTTTGCTTATCACGATTTGTTGAATTTGTGCTTCTTGGCTTACGTTTGCGTTGTTTATCGTAGTATTTGAAAAGCGGGGATTAACGCCAAGCGTTAGGCTAGCTTTATCTATCGCGTCTTGTAGTGCCTTATAGTCGTTTGCGTTTAATTCCACCGGCTCGAAATTTTGCACTCCGTCGCCGACGCCCACTTTTTCGTATTTGGTGTTTTTGTCTAGCATTTCAGTAATTTTTGCTAGGTTTTTTTGCGTGGCGTTTTCGATCAACCGCCTATTATAAAATTCGTCTCTCGCAGCGTTCGCGATCGCGTTCGTTTGTTCGGGCGGTAATGTTTCTCTTGCCGACAGCAACGCTACTTGGGCGTTCACTAAGTGTTCGTTTTTGGCTTCCACCCCTTTTGTAATTTTATTAACCGTGCTAGTGGATAAATCGTATTTTTTAGCCAACTCTCTTTGCGAAAATTTGCCCGTCAAGTGGTCGGCTATTATTAATTTCCTTACCTGCTCTGATAGCTTCGCCACCCGCTCCCCTTAAAATTTAAACTCTAGTTGTTCTTTTTTAACCCTACGCGGGCGTTTAGTTTTACTTTTCGCCTTTTCTCGCTTTGTCTTGCCAGTCTTATCGTATGACCTCTCAAATACGCTATACGCCTCGATGTTTGAGAAGTCGTCGCGGCTAAAGATAACGTCCGTTTTAGGGATTGTAGCCAATACGGCTTCTTTATATGGTTTCATCGGATCGGCCTTAAAATCCGCACGCACGCCCTCTAACGCATCAAGATATTCAGGCTTATACCTGGCAAATTCTAAGTCTTTATACGCCCGCTTCGGCTCTATGCCGATCTTTAGCGATATTACGCACGCCATAAGACGGAAGTCGTCATTAAAAAACTCCGATAACGCATAAAATTTATCGACGTCGTATTTCAATCAGCTCTCCACGAATACGGCATCTATTTCGCCGCCCGCTATCTTTTTTCTTAGCATTTTCGCTTTTAGTTTATATTCGGGCGTTTTGTAGCCCTTAACGTCCTCGATATAAAATTGCTCGCCCATAAAATACGTAAAGTCCGCTATGTATGCGATCTCTTTTATCGTTTCAAAGCCTTGCTTGGTCTTTTTGCTAGGGATTTTAAAGCTCTCTTGCAGGATAAATTTAACCTGCCTTTTCAGCTCACTTACTTCGCCCGCCCTTTGCTTAAGCTCCAAGATCGCCCCGCGCACGGCTTCTTTTTTGCTGTCGTATTGAATACCGCCGCGCTCGACTTTTCTATTTTTGTATTTAGAGAGTGTTCTCATATTCCGCCCAATTATCATCGGCTAACCCCTCGTATTTTTCTATGCTCTCGCGCTTGTGATCGTGACACCATTTATGGCACGCTCTACATACAGCTATTTGTTTGCGGTCGTCTTTGTCTGCTCCGTAGCAACCGTATCTCACGTGATGCGCATCGTCGCTCGGGGCTTTACCGCATATTTGGCAAACTGGATATTCGTATGCTAGGAATTGCCTAAATTTGAGATTTTCGGCTTTGGATAGTTTCAAAACAGCCCCTTTACGGCTTCTCTTAGCCTTTTCTCGGCCATCTCGCAGTATTTACTCTCTATCTCGCAGCCGATGAAGTTTCTATTTAGCTCTTTGCACGCCGCCGCGGTCGTACCGCTACCCATAAAAGGGTCAAATATTAAATCACCCTCGCCTGACGCCGTCAAAACTAGCTTTTTGATTATCTCTAGCGGTTTTTCGCTTGGGTGTCCGTATTTGCTTTTTGACGCGTTGTGAGTGAAAAGCTTTGATCTGCCTCTTATCTTGACGCCTTTTGCTCTTATGTAGATAATATTTTCAATATCGCTTTTAAAAGTATTGTTTATAAAAGGTGCTGCGTTAGGCTTGTGCCAAAATAACTCAGCTACGTTATGCCCTTTTTCATAAGCCCAGCTCATTATCTCAGGCTTTTGTTTGGTAGAGCAAAAGATGAATATATTTGTTTTTTTACAAATTCGTTCAAGCTCATTTAGTGTTGTTTTTACATCAAAGCCATCAGCTATCTTTGCCAAATCGCCCTTTTCATAGACTGGGCTCTTACCTAGCCCTCCGCCTTTCGTGTAGATGATATAAGGCGGATCAGTAACTACTAAATCAACGCACGCATCAGGCATATTTTTCATAAAATCTAAGCAATCAATGTTATAAATTTTATTTAGTTCCATCAAAATAGCTCCCTTGTCTCCTCATCCTTGTGCTTCTCATTCCACTTTCTCATTATTTCAAGTACTCCGCTTGCGTCCTTACGGCTTACTTCAAAGCTATCAAGTATCTTTTTGTTTTCGTCCGCTACCTTTGCGATTATGCTAGCTCCGCTTTCGGTTATTGTTATATATACGGCTTTCATCTCACACCCCAATCCTTTTTACCGCGCCCGTTACCATCGCCTTAACGGGCGATTTTTGCCCCGTTAAGGCTTTAAATTTAGCCGCGCCCATAAATTTGCCGTCGTTGGCCCCGCCAATAAAATATACCGGCTCGTTTCCGCCTACTCCGTTAAAGCCGTTAATCGCCTCGCTCTCGCCGATTAGATAATCGGGACAAATTTGCGGGGTTTTCGCGTAAGTTTTGTAAAGCTTGGCAAAGTCCCACTTTTTAAAGTTCTCCCAATCTTGCCCTTCTAGGTTGCAAACCTTTACCCAGCCGCCCCTAGCGCGCACTACCGACATTATCGCGCCGTCTTTAAAGCATACGCTGCGATAAGGTCCGTAGCGTCCTATCGCGTAAACCAGCTCGTCTAACGCCTTTTGCGCTTTGGCGCTCTCGTCCCCGTTAAGCGCTTCTAAAATTTCCGCCGACGTAGGCATCGTAGGATATTTTCGCGTTTGCCTGACTAGTTTTAGCGCCGCGGCTAATTCGCGCGCCTCGTAGCCCATTAAGTCCTCAAAATAAAGCGCGATCGCGGCTTTGCTTAAATTTCCTCCGTAATACTCTACTGTCGGCATAAATACGCCGTAAAATTCTTGCATCGTCATTGAAAATCTCCTACCAAGTCGCTTTGCCCGTTTTCTCTCATTTCCCTAGCTAACTCCCTAAACGCCGCCATCGTGCTTAGCGTGCCTTGTTTTAGCCCGTGCGGATTATCGTCGCTTACGCCTTGCGCGCCGCTGGCCGCCTTTACGCCGTAGCCTGGCTTAGGTTTAAAGACGCCTTGCCATTCGTTAGCCATCGCCTCTTTGATGCAGGCGTTTACGTCTATGCCCTCGGCGTCCCATTTAGCCCACTCGCTAAATTTCATCTCGATACCCTTTTGCGTCAATTTCTCCCTGCGCTCTTTCTTGTAGGCTAGATAGCTTTGCCAAAGTTTCGGATCGAGAAAGGACGGCAAGCGAAAAATCTCGTCGTCTCGTTTGACGGTCTCGCGCACGGGGGTTTGAATTTGCGTTTGAACTTGTGTTTGAATTGTGTTTGAATTGCTGTTTGTATTATTAATACCTATATGATTTCGCTGTTTTGCTGATTGGATTTCGCCGTTTGGCTGATTGGAATTAGATTTTTGGCTTATTCCATCTGAACTTCTTGCTGATTGGATTTCGCCGTTTGGCTGCTTAACGTATAAAGCTAAAAGATATTCAAAATCGTCGCCTATACTATACCACTTCGTGCGGTTAAATTTCGTATCGTTAAAATTATCCGATATTAAAATTCCCTCGTTTTCAGCCCAAATAAGCATTTTTTGAATTTTATTCGCACTCCAATATGGCATCATTCTAGTAAACGCTTCGGCGGTGTTATAGGTCCAGTATTTGCCGTTATAAAAATTCGAGCCCGCCGCTTTATTATAAGCCACCCAGTGGGCTATCGCGCCTATTAGTACGGCTTTTTCTACGCCGTATTTTTCGGCTAGCCCTACGTCAAAACTATGCGTCATTTTTTTCCTTTCTTAAAATTTAATAGATATTTTTCTCGCGATAATCGCCTCGGATTTCGCGGTTTGAAGTTCTATGTAGCCCAATTCTTTAAGTTTTTCTAAAATCCGCCCTACCCGTTCCTTCTCTTCGCCTAGCGCCCCCGCTACGATATCATCGCCTAGGTAGCAGCTCCCCGTTTTAGATTTCGCGCAAAGCGCCACCAGGTACGCCAGCGTTCTAAATTCATTCTTTATGCGCTCGTCGGTTATCCAAGCCACGGGGATTTTTACGCATTTTTCGCGGCTATGGCGATTTGCCCGTGCGCTTGTTTTTGCTATCATTTCACGCTCCTAACCTAAAATATTTATTTTTCGCGAGCTTTATCCGCTCTAAAATCATTTTTACGACGTTTACGCTCATCGCGTTGCCTGCTTGCTTGTAGGTTTGCGTATCGCTCACTATGATTTTGAAACTCTCAGGGAATCCTTGCAGTCGCAAACACTCGCGCGGAGTTAGCTTGCGTATGCGCTCACTCTTTAGTAGATTGTTTTGCTCAAAGCTATTTGAGCTAATCGTAGGGCAAACCTCAAACTCGCCGCCTTTATTAAAACCTCGTGCGCGTTGTAAAATTTTCGGCTCTTGATTACCGCCTTGCGCCGTATGTATAGTAGGAGCTACCCCGTCGGTAGTATAAACGCGTTTTAGTATGTCGTTGCCTTTTATGTCGAGCTTGCCGACTACTTTTATGAAGTTGTCCGTGCGACGACTTCCTGCGGTAGTCATTATGCAATTTCCTGCATCGCTTAAAGACTTTGGGGCAAAGCTGCCCTGAAAGTTGTTTTCTTTTTTCTTAAGGCACGCGATCATCTTATCGCTCAAAAAGTATTTTTCATCTACTTCGCGATCTAGCATATCGCCCAAATTTAGTTTTAGCGGTATTTTCGGAGCATAAGAAAAAGCGTGATATTCGTCGGCGTTCAAAAATCCCAAGATATACAATCGCTCTCTATTTTGTGGTATGCCGTAGTCTTTGGTGTTTAAAACTTCGGCGTGGCAGTAGTAGCCTAGCCCACGTAAAGCGCCCAAAAACCTCTGATAGCTTTTGCCGCCGTTGATTGACAAAAAGCCCTTGACGTTTTCATAGACAAAAACGCTAGGGCGAGCTTCGCTAACGACGCGGTAAAATTGCCATATCAAGTTGCCTCTCTCGCCGTTCTCGCCTGCGCGCTGCCCTGCGATTGAAAAGTCTTGACAAGGACTGCCGCCTACCAAAATATCTATTTGTCCGGCGTAAGCTCTAGCGTCAAGCTCCGTAACGTCGCGGTAAAATTTCGTCTCGTCTATCTCGTGATTGTCCAGGTAGCTTTGACGTGCGAATTTGTCTATCTCGCAGGCAAATATCGTCTCTACCTCGCTAAATACTCCGCGAGCGGCAAACTCGG
>NZ_CAJPMA010000075.1 GCF_905371695.1 uncultured Campylobacter sp.
GTGCCGACGAAAAGGATAGTCTTGCCTTCGGCGGCCGCGTCGCGAACGATATTATAAGTGTATCGGAAGTAGCGGATAGTTTTTTGCAAATCTATAATATAGATACCTTTTCTCTCGCCAAAGATATATTTTTTCATCTTTGGATTCCATCTGCGGGTTTGATGTCCGAAATGGACGCCGCATTCTAGTAAATCTCTCATAGTTACCATGAGTTTCTCCTTGTGGGTTTCCCCGAATTTAGTTTTACCTCCACACCCCTTAACGACGGGTCGCGCCCGCCGCAACCAAATTTAGGACTGGTGCGTGCGAAATAAGTCGTGGATTATACCGAGAAATTTCTAAATTTAGGCTAAATTAAGTAGTTTAAAATATAGTGCTGCAAGTAAAATTTAATACGGAGCGCTTCGTCTTCGACTGTGGGGCAGACTAAAATTTAAAGCAAATCTTAGTCTAATAAAACCGAGATAAAGCTGCGTTTATTTTAAAATCTTAGCGTTTTCGCAGCCGATTTCTAGCCCCATCTTGCACGCTTTTTCGTAAAATTTAACCGCGGCTTTGACGTCCGTTTGTACGCCCGTGCCGCGCTCGCTCATGTAACCCGCCTCGTTGCAGCCTTTGGCTAGGCCTAGCTCGCATGCATTTTTATAAAGCTCGTATGCCCGCGCTTCGTCTTTTACCGCGCCGACGCCCGTCTGATGAGCGTATGCTAATGCGTAACAACCCAGCTTATCACCCATTTTGCACGCTCGCTCGTAAAATTTAGCCGCCGCATCGGTTCTATCGACCGCGACTTTTCCGCTCGCCAGCATCGCTCCCATGTTATAGCAAGCACGCGCGTGTCCGCTCTCGCAGGCAAGGTTAAATAGCCTTGCCGCCTCGCTAAAATTTGAGACTTGATACATCGCAAGCGCGTCCTCAAACCAAGCATTCGCGGAGTTTTCGGGTAAACTAGCAGGCGCGTTTAACGGCTCGTTAGAAGATCTCGTTTGCGCCGCAAATAGCGTGCCGAACACAAGGATCAAGCAAACTAGGACTTTTTTCATTTTAGCTCCTTTTTACGAAGTTTTAGTCTAAATTTTAGTCCTTTTTGATAAACGCAACCGAAATTTTAACTAAATTTACTTAGCTGCGCGTCCTCTTCTATTTTTATGAGTTTAGTAAAAATTCGCTCTATTTCCGCGCGCTCGCCCGTGCTTAATTTTTGACTAGATGCGGTTAGCAAAACCTCTACGACGGCTTCGTTTTGCAACGTCTGGACGTCAAATTTTCTCGCGTTAGCGGCGATTTTTGCCGCAAGAGGATTTTTGGATTTAAAATTTTCGTATGGCATTTTTCCTAGTTTTTGCATTAGATTACGAAGTGATTATACGAAATTTAAGATAAATTCGGGCTCAAATTTTACCCAAAGCCCGAATTTATGCCGATTTATTCTTTTATATCAAAACCCAGCGTCGTTTTTAGCGTCTCTTTATCGCATTTTGTGGCATCCGGATAAGGCCTTTCATAAATCACCTCAAACACCCAAAAGCCCGGCCTTAGCGCTACGACTTCGGTGATACCCTGCGCGTCGGTCATACCGTAAAACGCTCGCTTATCCTCTAAAAATCCCGCAAAAGTGCCGGTTAGTTTGGCGCGTTCTAGCGGCTTGCCGTCAGCCAAAACTTGCAGTTTAAAGGGCTTATCCACGCGAAAACCTACCGGATTTTGCAGCGGCACTATCTCGATTTTCTCTCCGACTGGCTTAGCGACGAAGTCGTCTGCTTCGCCTAAATTTAGGATTTTTTTGGACGTTATCGTCATCAAGCGGCAGATTTGTACGTCGCTTAAATCTTTTAGATCAAGCTTATTTTTGCCTATGATCCACTTGCCGTCGCTGCGCTTTTTTAGCGAATACATCGGATTTTGCCGCGCAAGCAGGATATATGTGCCTTTGCCCAGCTTTTCGCCTTCGTAGCGGTAGTTTTCGCCGCTTTGCGCTAGCTCTTTTTTATGCCCGTCTTTGCCAATCAGGGCAACGGGCGCAAAAAGATGCACGCGCTCTTGCATTATAGGCTCGTAGTTTGGGAAATCGTCGCTATAACCCATTTTTGCGACGAATTTACCCGTCTTTTCGTCGTTTACCCCGTCCACCCAAAACATATGCGCCTGCGCCGAACAAACGGCTACTGCAAGTATCGCAGCGGTTAAAATTTTACTTGTTTTCATGCTTTTCCTTTCAGTTGTTTTTGAGATTTGATGTCAAATTGTAGCTAAAATTTATTAAATTTATCCTATTTTTAGTATGGTTTAAATTGCAAATTTACCCGCCAAACCAACCGCGACGCAGCGTAATGTAGCCTAAGCAAATAAATTTGGCAACGAAGCCGACGGCAAAAACGCTAGGAAGAAAAGTTAAATTCGTTCTTAATTTTTAGTTTCATAGGTACGGGCTTGTTCATGACAAACCCGCAAAATCGCCCCGTGACGCCCTCTCTGCGGTAGGAAAACAGCTCCCCCGTCTCAAACGTACATCGCGGATCAAACTCCGCTCGCCCTACGCCAAGCTGCGCAAATTCATCCCGCAAGGCAGCCTCCATGTCAAATTTACCCTCTTTTTTATAGCGGTTAAACGCGCCAAGATCAAGCTCTCCCACCTCGTAGTTTCGCGCCTTGATATTTGCGCCCACGAATACGCGCAGATCGCTCGCCTTGCAGCCAAACTCGCTTTTCATTAGCCTAACTGCATTCGTGCAAATTTTACCCGTTACGCCCGCCCTGCCCGCATGCACTGCGGCAACTACGCCCCGCCTCTCATCCGCGATCAAAACGGGCGAGCAGTCGGCGACCAAAACGCAAAGCGTAACGCCTCTAAGCGCCGTTATCACGCCGTCGCAAGGCGGCAGCTCATCCTCTAAATCCCTCAAAATTTCCACGCGATTTGAGTGAATTTGACGCATAAATTTTAGATTAAAAGGCGCGGTAGCAAGCGTAGCGGCTAAAATTTCGCGATTTTTAGCTACGTTTGCGGGCAGGTCGCCGACGTGATCCCCTAAATTTAACCCCTCATGCACCCCTTCGCTTACTCCGCCAAACCGCGTCGTAAAGCCAAGCTTCAAGCGCTCGCTCTCAAAAACTACGTCTAAAATTTCCCGATTCATTTTCGCTAAATTTAACCCGTCAGGCCTAATAAAGGCTCGCGATGTGCTGAGATTCGTCCCAGCTGATCTCGCACTTCTCGCCGTTTGTGCCACCTAAAACGCCAGCTAACGCCAGCTGCCTAGCTACGTATCGCGCGAGCAGGTCGCTCTCCACGTTTACGCGGCGCCCAGGCTCAAACTCGCCAAACAAACTCTCGCGAAAGGTGATCGGGATGATCGTGAGGCGCACGCCGGTCGGCAAAACTTCGTTGATCGTAAGACTCACGCCCTCGACCGCGATGCTGCCTTTGTTTGCCATCAAAGGCATGACGCTAGAGGGCAAATTTATATAAAAATCAACCCCGTTTTCGCGCCGCTTTATACGCGCGACCTCGCCGATAGCGTCTACGTGGCCTTGCAGCAGATGCCCGTCCACGCGGTCGGCTAACCGCATCGCAGGCTCGATATGCACGCGTCCGCGCAAATTTTCCGTCGCGATATGCGCTCTAGTCTCGGCGCTAAGCTCCACGCTAAAGCCGTCTGCGTGTAGCTGCGTCACGCTAAGACATGCGCCGTTTACCGCGATGCTATCGCCTAAATTCGGGCGGTATGCGGCTTTTAGTCGCAGGGTATTTTGCGAATAGCTCACAACCTGCGCGATCTCGCGAATTAGTCCGTTAAACATTTTTGGCCTTTAAATTTTTTAGCGATTTTACAGAATTTTAGATAAAGCTAGGCGTAAATTTAGCAATATGGGATATACGGAGAATTTCGTGACCTTGCGGCGACGTTAGTAATTTATATATTTCAAGCAGAAATAGGCAAGATTTGGCTTACAAGAGCCAAATTTTACGCCCTATTCTTCATAAGCTCCGATAGATAAAATTTTATCCATACGTTTTGAGATTAGATCGCCGACATCTAGCTTTTCGAGCTCGGTTAGTTTAGAAAGAAAATATTGTCCCAAAGCCCTTGCCGCACCCTCTTTATCTCGGTGTGCTCCGTTTACGGGTTCAGCGATAACGTCGTCGATTAAATTTAAATTTTTTAAATCGTCGGCGGTAATTTTCATCGCCTTCGTCGCTTGCTCTTGTTTGGCGGGATCGTTCCAAAGTATCGCAGCACAGCCTTCGGGCGAAATAACAGAAAATACGGAGTTTTTCATCATAGCCAAACGATCCGCTACGCCGATAGCTAGCGCTCCGCCGCTTCCGCCCTCGCCGATAACTACGGCGACCGTCGGTACTCTTAGATTAGCGAATTCAAAAAGATTTCTAGCGATCGCCTCGCTTTGTCCACGCTCTTCCGCCCCTACGCCAGGGTACGCTCCCGGAGTGTCGATCAAAAATAAAATAGGGACGTTAAATTTTTCTGCGGTTTTTGCGATCCTTAGCGCTTTTCGGTACCCCTCTGGATGAGGCATGCCGAAATTTCGTTTTAGCTTGTTTTTCGTACCGCGACCTTTTTGTTCGCCGATAACCATCACCTTTTTACCGCCGATATATCCGGCGTAACAAACTATCGCCGGATCGTCACGGTAAGCTCTATCGCCGTGAATTTCGCGAGCGTCGGCCAGCAAAAGCCTGACGTAATCAATTGCATAGGGGCGATCGGGATGACGGGCGAGTTGTAGGCGCTGATATTCGTTTAAATTTTTATAGACCTTCGCGACCTCTTTATCTAAATTTTTATTCAGAATTTCTACCGCGTGTTCATCGCCGCGAATTCTTGCGTTTGCGATGTCGTCATCAATTTGCTTAATGCTCTTTTCAAAATCTAGATAACTTGACATTTTAGATCTTCTTAAATATCACGACGCCGTTCGTACCGCCGAAGCCGAACGAATTGCTCATAACGACGTTTAGATCGGCCTTTCTAGCGATGTTCGGAACATAATCTAGATCGCAATCTTCGTCGGGAGTTTCGTAATTAATAGTAGGCGGAATTATACCGTCGCGCATCGCCATAATAGAAATAACCGCCTCAATCGCGCCGGCGCCGCCTAGGCAATGTCCTATTTGCCCCTTAGTAGAGCTTACGGCGGGAACCTTTGCGCCAAACAACGTTTTAAGCGCAGCGGTCTCGTTCTTATCGTTTACGGGCGTAGAAGTACCGTGCGCATTTACGTAATCGACCTGCGGTTTACCTGCCATCATCCATGCCTGCGTCATCGCGCTAAGCGGCCCTTCAAGCGTCGGCGAAGTAATATGATGAGCATCGCCGCTTTCGCCGAAACCTACGAGCTCGGCGTAAATTTTAGCCCCCCTTGTCTTTGCGCTCTCATATTCTTCGAGTACGAGCGCACCGGCTCCTTCGCCCATGACGAAGCCGTCTCTGTCTTTATCGAACGGGCGAGATGCGCGCTGCGGTTCGTCATTTCTAGTAGAAAGAGCCTTCATAGCGGCAAATCCGCCCACACCTACGCCGCAAATCGTAGATTCGGCGCCTACGACTAGCATTTTATCTACTTGTCCTAGCATTATGCATTTAGCCGCCTGCGAGATCGCATGAGTACCTGCCGCACATGCCGTAACGCTAGATAAATTCGGTCCTTGCAAACCGTGGTTAATAGAAACGATACCGCCTAGCATATTAACTAGCGCCGACGGGATAAAAAACGGTGAAATTCGCTTCACCCCTTTTTCGGCGAGAGTTTGCGAATTTTTTTCGATATTCGGTAAACCGCCGATACCGGCAGCCGAACTAACGCCGAATCTAGCCCTATCGAATTCGCCGAAATTCGCATCTACCATAGCCTCGTTAGAAGCCTTTATACCGAGCTGTATGAAACGATCTACTTTCTTAACTTCCTTGCCGTCCATAACGCTAAGCGGGTCAAAGTCCGTTATCTCGGCGGCAATTTGAACCGGAAAATCGCTCGCGTCAAAAGAGCTTATCTTTTTTACGCCGGTTTTGCCTTCGCAGATAGCCTTAAACGAGCTTTCCTTGTCAAGCCCAAGCGCGTTAATCATGCCAATTCCCGTTACTACGACTCGTTTCAATACGTCTCCTTTGGCTATAAAATTTAGATTATTTACCTAATTTTTCTATATAAGTTACAACGTCGTTGATACTAATTAGCTTTTCAGCCTCGGAATCAGGAATTTCTACGCCGAATTTCTCTTCTAACGCCATAACTAGCTCTACTACGTCGAGACTATCGGCGCCTAAATCCTCGATAATTTTAGATTCTAGCTTTACAGCGTCCGGACTTACGCTAAGCTGCTCTACTACTACGTCTTTTACTTGGTCAAAAACTGCCATTGTGGGTTCTCCTTTTAAAAAATGTCTGCAATTTTATAATATTTAAGCTTTTATTTATTTTAAACCGCAAAATTTACGCGCTTACATATATAGTCCGCCGTTGATTTTTAGCGTCTCGCCCGTGACGTAGCTAGCGTGATCGCTTAGCAAAAACGCTACGGCCTCAGCCACTTCGCTAGCACTTCCGAATCGCTTTAGCGGGATGTTATCGCTGTAAGTTTTTTTGATTTCATCGCCAAGCTCGCTCGTCATATCCGTCTCGATAAAGCCCGGAGTTACACAGTTAAAGCGCACGTTTCTAGCCGCGCCCTCTTTGGCGAAGCTTTTGTTCATCGCGATCATTCCGCCCTTGCTCGCAGCGTAGTTGACTTGCCCCGCATTGCCCATCTCGCCCACGATCGAAGCTACGTTTACGACGGCGCCGAAGCGTTTTTTACTCATTACTTTTAGCGCCTCGCGGCATCCGATAAAGGCCGAGGTTAAATTTGCGTTTATCACGCCGGTAAAATCCTCCGTCTTCATGCGAAGCGCGAGCTTGTCGTTCGTGATACCGGCGTTATTTACGAGGTAACTTAGCTCGCCGTCGGCGTCCGCGATCAAATTTATCGCTTTTACAAACTCGTCCTCGTCCGTCGCGTCAAATTTAACCACCGCGGCCTGCCCGCCGTTTGCTACGATTTCAGCTTGCAGAGCATCAGCGATTTCAGGCTTTGAGCGATAGTTTATCCAGACTTTTAGCCCCATTTGCGCCAGAGTTTTGGCTATCTGCGCGCCGATACCGCGGCTAGCTCCCGTAATTAGCACGTTTTTTCCGCTAAATTTCATTTTCTTCCTTATTGTTAAAGTAAAATCGCATTTTATCAAAATATTAATAAAATTTAAAACAGCGCCTCGTCCATCTCGGCGGGTTTTTCTATACCCATCAGCGCCAAAACGCTCGCAGCTATGTTGTTTAGGCCGCCCGCTTTTACAGCCTTTACGCCCTCGCCCATCACGAAGCAAAATACGTCAAAAGTCGTGTGGTTGGTTAGCAAATTACCCTGCGCATCCCTCATCTGCTCGCAGTTGCCGTGGTCGCTCGTGATGATTAACGCGTAGTTTTTCTCTTTTGCTTTTGCTACAATGCGTCCCAGCGCCGCATCCACGGCCTCGACCGCCTTCACCGCCGCGTCAAATTCGCCCGTGTGCCCGACCATATCGCCGTTTGCGAAATTTACCACGATAAAGTCTTGTCCGTCCTCCATGCCTTTTAGTACCGCTTCGCACACGGCTTGCGCGCTCATTTCTGGCTTTTCGTCGTAGGTTTTTACTTTGGGGCTTGGCACGAGCACTCTCGTTTCGTTTTGAGCGAGCTCCTCGACGCCACCGTTAAAGAAAAACGTCACGTGAGCGTATTTCTCGGTCTCGGCGGTGTGCAGCTGCGTTAGGCTCGCGTTTGCGACGACCTCGGCAAGGGTATTTTTTAACTTTTCGTTTTCAAATAATACGGGAAAGGTGAAATTTGCGTCGTATTCGGTCATCGTGAGTAGATTTTTGACCACAAACGGGCGCGCGAATTCGCTAAAATTTTCATCGCCCAAAGCCGCCGCGATCTCGCGTACGCGGTCGTTTCTAAAGTTTATAAATATCACGCCGTCGTTTTCGAAGGTACCCTCAAACCCACCAAAACTAGCCGGCACGATAAACTCGTCCGTCACGCCCGCCTCGTAGCTTTGCATGACGTATTCTAGCGGCGATATGGTTTGCGCATTTTCTCCGCGCGTCATCGCGTCGTAGGCAGTTTTTACGCGCTCCCAGCGCTTGTCGCGGTCCATCGCGTAAAATCTACCGCTAACGCTAGCTAGCTTAAAGCCCCCGCTTTGCGCCTTTTCTTGCAGCGATTTTATGAACGCTAGCCCGCTTTTTGGACCTACGTCGCGACCGTCGGTTATCGCGTGAGCGCATACCTCGCAGCCGTTTGCAACCGCAAGGGAACACATCGCGTCAAAGTGGCTCATGTGCGAGTGCACGCCTC
>NZ_CAJPMA010000076.1 GCF_905371695.1 uncultured Campylobacter sp.
AGCGGGTTGCGGTCATTCAAACGGCCCAAGATCACTTTATTATTGGGACGGATCATATAGTAGCTCGCTATATAGTTATCTAAATGAAGAGGGCGATACAAACGAGCAAATTTCACGCTTAGAAAATTTGGTGCAGATATCAATACAAAAGGGCTATAAGATCGCTCCTGGCGTATATGCACACCTTGGACTTTTATACTTAAATAACGGAAATTTAGGCGCTGCAAATGCAAATTTTGACAAAGAAGTAGAGAATTTCCCAGAGTCAAGGGAGTATATAAATTTCATCAAAGGCTCTAAAAATTTGACTCCAAAAAAAGTAGAGCAAAAAGAGGGGGCAAATAATGAAAAATAGCCTGAAATTTATAACCTTTGCATTTTTAGCAGTATTTTTTACGGGCTGCTCTATAAAAGAGCCTGAGCCATATGACTACTCAGAATTTTTACAAAAAAGACCTCACTCTATCTTAGTGCTTATGCCAACAAACGATAGTACAGAAATTTCAGGCCCAGCAGCTGTTTTAGCAAATGCAGTCGCACCACTAAGTGAAGCAGGGTACTACGTATTTCCAGTAGCTCTTGTAAATGATACCTTTAAGCTAAATGGCATAACCGAGCCAAGCGAGATCGCAGCCGTGCCACTAAATAAGCTTGATAAAATTTTCCACGCAGATAGTGTGCTTTACATAAACATAAAAGATTATGGTACGAGCTATGCAGTCATCTCAAGCTCAACAAAGGTTGTCCTTGAAGCAAAGCTTATCGATATAAAAAGCGGCGCTACTCTTTGGCAAGGCAGTGCCATAGCAGCAGAAGATAGCAGCAGTGGCCAAAGTAGCCTACTTGGCATGTTAGTCTCAGCTGTCATCTCACAAGTGGCAAATACCATCTCAGATAGATCGTATGATCTAGCAGTGATGGCAGATGCTTATTTGTTTTCAAGAGATTGCCATAACTGCATACTTTATGGACCATATTCGCCGTATTATGGCAAAGATGCACAGCTTAATAAAGATAGATAAATTTAATGAATACTCATCGTCTTGGGATACTTCTTACTTTAGTTGGTGGTATCCTTTGGGGATTTAGTGGGGTTTGTGGGCAGTATCTATTTTCACTTGGTATAAATTCTGATTTTTTGGTGCCATATAGACTGATGCTAGCTGGCATTGTTATTGTGATTTTTTATGCTTTTAAAGAACCAAGTACCGTTTTTGCTCCGATTAAAGATATAAAGCTACTTGGTGAGTTTTTAGTCTATGCCTTGCTTGGGCTTATGATGACGCAGTACGCCTACTTTTACTCCATTGAGCTTTCAAATGCCGCAGTTGCAACTGTTATTCAATACACTGCTCCTGCTTTAATTTTAATGGTCATTTGCATAAAAGAAAAAAGCGCCCCAAGAATACTTGAAATTTTGGCTCTATTTTTAGCCATGCTTGGCGTATTTTTCCTGAGCACACATGCGCAAATTTCATCTCTTGTCATTTCGCCAAAAGCGCTATTTTGGTGCTTGGTGAGCGCTATTTGCGTCTTCGTTTATAACCTAGCTCCAGCAAGGCTAAATGCGAAGTATTCAGTCACTCTCACGCTTGGTTGGGGAATGGTTATGGGTGGAGTAGTGCTTGCTTGCTATATGAGAGTTTGGGATTTTGCTGGGCTTAATGGGATAAATCAATGGCTGGCATTTATTGCTGTTATTACGCTTGGCACCATTTTTGCATTTAGCTTTTATATGATAGGTGTTAAGCTCATAGGCGCAGCAAAAGCTAGTTTATTAGCCTGCATAGAACCACTAAGTGCAGCATTTTTTGGCTATTTTTGGCTTGGGACAAAATTTGTATTTTGGGATTTTTTAGGATTTGCTCTAATAATCTCTTGTATATTTTTACTATCAAAAAGAGAAAAATTATGATATTTCTAGCACAAACCGATACGACAGCCGGCTTTTTGAGTAAAGATTATAAAGAGATAAATAAGGCCAAAATGCGTGATGAAAATAAACCTTGCCTTATCACGACAGCGAAATTTAGCGTTTTAAATGAGCTTGTTAGAGTGCCAAAAAAGTATAAAAATTTTATACGCCGTTCAAGAAAAGCTACATTTTTGTATCCAAATTTAAAGGCTATTAGAGTCGTAAAAGAGTGCGAGCACGAAAAATTTTTAGCTAAATTTGACTGGCTTTATTCAAGCAGTGCGAACAAAAATGGGCAAAATTTTAATGAAGCTTGGGCTATGAGCGTGGCTGATGAAATAGTAGATGATCATTTTTTCGAAGATGCTCCATCAAAAATTTATAAAATTTCTCGAAAAAAAATAAAACGTTTAAGATAACTAGTGAATTTATACGGTCACTACCTTTTTAAACTCATCTAAATTTTTTAGCGCTTCATCTATGCCAATCAGCCAAAATTCGCACTTTGTCGTATCTTTTTTAAAGTGTTTTTTCATTAGCTCTTCCACGCTTTTTGTGCCACACTCTATTAAAAATTGTTTATAAATTTTGCAAAATTTTGCTTCATCTTTTTTAAACTCACTTAGAAAGAATTGTGATAGCAGATAACCGACGCTATAAGGATAGTTGTAGATATAGTTGTCTGTTTTATAAAAATGTAATTTTTTGCTTTCTTGCTTGTAAAAGTCTCGCTCTGGCAAGCATTTTTAATCTACTTTTAGCTTTTTAGCGATATGATTCCGCAAATTTTAACAAAGGAAACAACATGAAAACTCTTGTGATTTTATCGCACCCAAATCTCGCCGCATCGCGCGTAAACAAAGCCTTATCTCAGGTAGCAAAGGCCGCAGCGGACGCTAAGGTGCGGCATTTGGAGGGGCTTTACGGCTTAGATATCGCGCGCATAGACGCCCGCGCAGAGCAAGACGCGTTAGCGGCTGCCGAGCGCATCGTATTTTTGTACCCGATGCACTGGCTAAACGTGCCGCCTATGCTAAAAGCCTATATCGACATCGTCTTTTCGCACGAGCTGGTGGGTTCCGGCGCGCTTAAAGGCAAGGTCTTGCAGCTTGCGCTAAGCGTCAGTACTCCGCTTAGCGAATACTCTAAACAGGGCGCGATCGGCTTTAGCTTGGATGAAATTTTAACGCCGCTTAAGATCGCGGCAAACTACTGCGGGATGGAGTTTGCCGTGCCGTTTATTAGTAGCGGATTTGAGCCGGGCGAGTTTGGCGACGATGCCGTAGATGCCGCAGCTGCGCGCTTTGGCAAGCTTTTACGAGGAGAGCTAAGCCCAGGCGAATATCAAATTTAGCCTCGTCTTTTGCGACCGCGAGTTAAAATTTCGCGACAACAACGTGGCTAAAAGCATTGCAATACGTCTGACTGGTACGTGTTATACGATGTTTGCGTGATATTAAAAAATACGTTTTTTAGTAAAATTTGCGCTTTTTACTCACTCGCCGTATTCGTAGGATCGTTTTGCGTTTGATAGTATGCATTCGAGCCGTTTTTGTACGCTATTGTTGTCGCAGCGATTTCGTCGCAGCTTTGCTAAAAATTTATCTGCGCGCAAAAAAAATAAAAGTATCTTGCATTTAAAATGATAGTGGTTAAATAAAGCTAATTAAAATATTCAAAATATAAAAGATGCAAATATTTGGTTTGATAAAAATTCAAATGATGCCAGTAACAACTTATTTTAGTATTTACTCCCTCGGAAGTCTGTTTTTACCCTGTTTATCGCTGATTAGCTTACCCGCTTCGTCGTATTTTTTGGCGCGGATGAGCCTGCCGCGCTCAAACTCCCCCTCGGCCTCTAGTTTGCCGTTTGCGTAGTAGTGGCGCGCCTCGCCGACCTCCAGCCCGTCCTCAAACATCACTCTGGCTTTTAGCTTGCCGTTTTCGTGATACTCCTCGTACAGCCCGTGATAGCGCCCGTTTTTAAACATTACTTTTGCCGCCGGCGCCCCGCTCTCGTAGTAGTCCAGCCCCGCGCCCGTTTGGCGGCCGTCTTTGTACTCGTATTCGCCTCGTAGCTTGCCGCCCACGTAGTATTCGCGCGCGACGCCGTCCTTTTCGCCGTCTTTGTAATTTTCTACCACGCGCGTTTTGCCGTTTTCGTAAAATCGCTTCCAAACGCCGTTTTTGCGGTCATTTTTGTATTCGCCAGTCTCCTCCACGGTGCCGCTTTCGTAGTACCACGTCTCCGCGCCCTCTCGCTTGCCCTCTTTGTAGGTTCGCACGCCTCGAATTTTACCGCTTTTGTAGTAGTCGAAGTCCTCGCCGTTTCGAAGCCCGCCCGCGTATGGACTGCGTGCGCTAACCTCGCCGCTAATGTAATAGTCCGTGAAAATGCCCTCTCGCCTGTCCGCCTTGAAAAAGCCCTCCTGCTTTAACGCGCCGCCCTCGTCAAAGTAGTAGCGGCGATAACGCCCGTCGCGGACACCATTTTTGTATTCGCTCTCGCCCATCAGAGCGCCGCTATCTGCATGGTAGTGCTTAGCCGTGCCCTCGCGGACGCCGTTTTTTAGGGGATATTCGTTTGAGGGCTTGTCTCTGCCGTCAAAATAGTCTCGATATCGCACCGCCGTGCCGCCCTGCACGTCTATCTCGCGTATAAGCGTGGGCGGCAGAGGTTTTAGCCTCGGATAGACCATGCCCATCGCATTTACGTCATATAGGTCCTCGACGCTGTAGCGCAGCATCTTTAACGTGCCGTCGTAGAGCTTGCCTTTTACGTAGTAAAGGCCATTTTTTAGGCTCGCTTCGGGCTTCATTATGATTTTTGGCTCCAGCGCTTGCGCACCGATGGCTAGAAGCGGAAGTAAAAATAGAAATTTTAAGATTTTCATGGTTTTCCTGCTTTGTTTAATTTGGGTTATTTTAAAATTTGAAACTAAATTTAAGGTGAAGGTGCGATTATTTTGGATGAGTTAAATTTGAAGGCTCGCATCAAATTTAGCCGTCTTTTAACGCTTCGGCGACGATCGTCCACTCTTGCACGAGCCTTTCAAAACTAAAATTTGCATTTGCGGGACTGGTCGAGGGTAGCTTGACGGGTTCTTTACCCGTTGCGTTTAAAATTTGATTTTTTAGGTATTTTTCGCAGATTTCGTGCGCCTTACCGCCGTTTGCGTAAACTTGCGCTATGCGCGCTCCGCTAAAAATCGGCTCCAAATTTGCAGGCTCAACGGCGGTCATTTTAGCATCGCTCGAGCCCTTTATCTCGCACGAGATCGCGGCATCGTAGATAGCGATGCGGTGAGCGAGTAGAAAATTTATCTTTTCATCCATGCTTGTAGGCAGCGGAGCGTTTAAAATCCCGGCCAGCACTCGCCAAAAGCGGTTTTGTGGATTTGCGTAGTAAAAGCCCAGCTTGCGAGAAACTACGGAAGGGAATGAGCCGAGGATTAAAATTTTAGAGTTTTTATCAAAAATCGGTTTAAATGGACTAATTTGGTTCATCTATATCTTTTAAATTTTAGCCATTCAAACCATTTATGATTTTATAAAAAATTACTCTTTTTGGTTTGGATTATTTGAAATTTTATCGTTAATCATCTTTTTTGCATTCATTGCAATATCGGTGATTTTCTTATTAGAGTCACTTAAAATTTCTTGTATTCTAGCCGAATCATCTTTTTTAAATATTTTTAAATTTTCACTAAAGTCCTCATCATTAATGTCAAAATAAGCGACTGATTCAAAAGATAGTTTTGAGGCTATTAGGACTTGCGGGAACGCATTTTTATAAGAATTATAGCTTTTTACCTCAGCATTGTAGCTTTCACGTTTATTTAGGAGTTCGCTCTCGATTTTTTCTAACTGCGACATTAGCATTTGATATGTTTCGTTAGCCTTTAGTTCCGGAAAGGCTTGAGCCAAAGCAGCTACTTTTGCGACTCCATTTCCAGAAACGCCAAGTTGAATCATTTGTTCGCTACTTGCATAATCTTTGGCTATATCTATTATTTGATTTGATAGATCTAAACGTTTTTTGAGCGTAGCTTGGATATTTGCGAAGCTCTCTCTGATGTTTTGCATCATTAATTGTAGTTTATTGTATATTTTAATAATATAAGCCGCTAGGGCAATAACAACAACAATTATAGTAATAAGCATCTTTGCTCCTTTTTACTTGTTTTAAGATATACGATTTTGACTTTTTACGACTTAATTTCACTTTAAGGATTTAGAAACTTGCTTATTTTTTTTGTGGGTTATTTTATTTTTTAAGTGAAATTATCTAAAAACAAAATTCTCCCACATGATAAATTTAAGCGGGAGAATTTACTCTTTACTCGGCTACGCTGCCGGCAGAGGCATCCTCGGCGCTTTCAGGCGCGCTAGACTCGATCTCGTCGCTAAAGTCAGCCAAGCTTAGGCGTTTTAGCTGACGGTAGCGTCTTTGTGCGTCGGCCTTGTTTTTAGCCAGCAGCTCGTCCGCGTGCTGCGGATTGGTTTTCTTAAGCGAGTTGTAGCGAACCTCGTTTAGCAAAAACTCCTCGTAAAGCGACCAATCAGGATCTTTTGAGGTCATTTTGAGCGGATTTTTGCCCTCTTTGATTAGGCGCGGATCGTAGACGTAGGTCGGCCAGTAGCCGCATTTGGTCGCTAGCTCGCCTTGACCGCCCGAGAGCGCCATGCCGCCTTTTATACCGTGCGCGATACACGGCGAATACGCTATCACGAGGCTAGGTCCGTCGTAGGCTTCGGCTGCGGCGATGGCTTTTATCGTGTTTGCCTGGCTGGCGTTTGAGTTGATTTGAGCTACGAAGATATTTCCGTAGGTCATCGCGATGTAGCCTAGATCTTTTTTTTGCATCGGCTTGCCGCTAGCGGTAAACTGCGCTATGGAGCCTGCGCGGCTTGATTTTGAGCTTTGGCCGCCGGTGTTTGAGTAGACCTCGGTGTCAAGCACGAGCACGTTTACGTTCTCGCCGCTAGCTAGCACGTGATCAAGCCCGCCAAAGCCGATGTCGTAGGCCCAGCCGTCGCCGCCGATGATCCACTGGGATTTTTTGACGAGATATCTTTTTAACTCTAAAATTTCTTTTACGCCCTCTACGCTTAAATTTTGCTCCAAAATCGGTGTTAAAATTTTAGCGATTTGCGTCGTTTTCTCGCCGTCGTTTTTGTGTGCGATCCAGTCGGAGTATAGCGCGGCTAGGGCATTTGGCGCGGCGTCTTTGGTGCGTAGCATGACGTCTTCGATACGGTGGCGCAGCGTCTCTACCGCGACGTTCATACCCATGCCAAACTCCGCGTTATCCTCAAATAGCGAATTCGCCCACGCTACGCCCTTGCCCTCTTTGTTCGTCGTATAAGGCGTCGAAGGCGCGCTACCGCCGTAGATCGAGCTACAACCGGTGGCGTTTGCCACGATCATACGGTCGCCGAAAAGTCTCGTAACAAGCCCGATATAAGGCGTCTCGCCGCATCCGGGACACGCACCGTGAAACTCAAATAGCGGCTGCGCAAATCCCACGCCCTTGACGCTATCTTTGCTCATCAGATCGTCTTTGTAGGTTACTTTTTTAAATAAATAATCGGCGTTTTCCTGCTCGTGTCGCTCCATCTCCTCGGCTAGCGGTACCATGACGAGCGATTTTTCCTTGCTCGGGCAAATTTGAGCGCACAGCTCGCAGCCCGTGCAGTCAAGCGGGCTAACTTGGATTTTGTATTTTAGCCCTTTTACCTCTTTGCCTTTGGCGTCTAGGACGTGATCTTGCACGGTTTGCGGCGCGGCGGCGAGCTCGTTTTCGTCGATTAGAAACGGGCGGATCACCGCGTGCGGGCAGACGAAGGCGCACTGATTACACTGGATGCAGTTGCCCTCGATCCACTTCGGTACCATTACGCCGATACCGCGTTTTTCGTATTGCGTCGTGCCTGATTTAAAGTGTCCGTCCTCATAGCCCACAAATGCCGAAACGGGCAAGCTATCGCCCCTGGCGGCGTTGATAGGCTTGACGATTTTTTCTATAAATTCGTCGCCGACGTATTTCTCCTCGTTAGCGGCGTCATCCGTCAAATTTGCCCAGCTAGGATCTACTTCGACCTTGACCAGCCCATCCGCGCCCATATCGATAGCCTTGTAGTTCATCTCCACGATCGCTTCACCCTTTTTGGCATAGGCTTTGTGTGCGTACTCTTTCATGTATTTTTGCGCGTCGGCAAATGGGATGATGTCTGCAAGTTTAAAAAACGCCGACTGCATGATGGTATTCGTGCGGTTTTTTAGCCCGATCTCGCGAGCTAGCTTAGTGGCGTTGATGATGTAGAAATTTACTCTTTTCTCAGCTAAAATTTTCTTTACTTTATTAGGTAGTTTAGCGACCGTCTGCTCGGCGTCCCAGATCGAGTTTAGCAGGAACGTTCCGCCCTCGCGGATACCGTCTATGACGTCGTAAATTTCAAGATACGCCGCGACCG
>NZ_CAJPMA010000077.1 GCF_905371695.1 uncultured Campylobacter sp.
TCTCCATCGTCAACATGTAAAATTTTATCCCTTTGGGATTTGAAACGTTCATTCGTTTGATACGGGAAAGCCTAAACACGGTAAAATTTTATCCCTTTGGGATTTGAAACCAAATGCAAATTTCTCCGCTAGCCAATCAAAAAAGGTAAAATTTTATCCCTTTGGGATTTGAAACGGTACTCAAAAACGGATATACCAAAAAGCCGACGTCGTAAAATTTTACCCCTTTGGGATTTAAAACGAATAATCGCCCCGAAGCGCGTTACGGAAGCAGCCGTAAAATTTTATCCCTTTGGGATTTAAAATGCCCTAAAAGCAATGTTCTTGCCAAAATACGGATGATAAAATTCGAACCCGTTTTTTAAAGAATCCGATTTTGCCCCGAAGTCTAAAATTAAAATTTCGCCGAATTTGCCGTAAATTTTAAGCTATAATTTCACCTAATTTAAACCCGAAATTTAGGAAAAAGATGATCGTAAAATTTTTGCGTAACGCCTTAAACCGACTTCGCGGCGAGGTTAGTACCGAGTGGCTAGCGGCTCGCGGCATGAAAGTAGGTAAAAATTTCGCCAGACAAACGGGCGTGATTTTAGATCCGCACCACTGCGAGCTCATCACGATCGGCGACGACGTGACGATCGCGCCTCGCGCTTATATTTTGTGCCACGACGCGAGTACCCAGATATTTTTAGGACGCACTAAAACGGCGCCCGTAACTATCGGCGACCGCGTATTTATCGGCGCGGGAGCGATGATAATGCCGGGCGTAACCATAGGCAGCGACGTAGTAATCGGCGCAGGCTCCCTCGTGACGAAGAGTATTCCCTCAAACTCCCTAGCCGTAGGGCATCCGGCGCGAGTCGTAGGGACGCTTGATCAGTATTTAAAAAAATGCAAAGAGCAAAATAATTGGTAAATTTTTAGATAAATTTCGCGCGCGGCAAACGGGCGAAATTTTAATGCGAACTAGCTAGAATTATTAAAAACAAGGCGGCAAAATGATTGAAATTTTAAGTCTAAATTTTATGCAAAATGCGCTCGTAGCGGGGCTTTTGGTAAGCGCGATATGCGGCATTTCGGGTTCTTTAATCGTGGTAAACCGCATGAGCTTTATCGCCGGCGGTATCGCGCACGGCGCTTACGGCGGCATCGGGGCGGCGTTTTTTCTAGGCGTAGATCCGCTTTTGGGCGCGGGGGTATTTTCGCTGCTTTTGGCGCTAATCATCGCGACGGTGACGCTAAAAGATCGCGCGCGCATGGATTCCGTCATCGGCGCTATTTGGGCATTCGGTATGGCGGCGGGCATTATTTTTATCGACCTTACGCCCGGATATAGCGGCGATTTGATGAGCTATCTTTTCGGCTCGATTTTAGCCGTAAGCGGCGCGGATTTAGCCTTCATGGCGACGCTAGGTATAGCGTTTTTAGCGGCTATCGCAGTATTTTACAGGCAGTTTGCGGCGGTGAGCTTCGACGCGGAGTTCGCTCGGCTTCGCGGCGTGAGAACGACGCTTTTTTACTACGCGCTGGTGTGCATGACCGCGCTTTGCGTGGTAGCCACGATACGCGTAGTGGGGCTTATTTTGGTTATCGCGCTACTTACGATACCGCCTTTTATCGCTCAAATTTTCGCTAAAAAGCTGGGCTCTATGATGGCGATTTCCGCGGCGTTATCGACGATTTTTTGCCTGGCGGGGTTGTTTGTAAGCTTTTGGCTAAATTTAACCAGCGGCGCGAGCATAATTTTAATCGCGTCGGTTTGTTTTTTTGTGTTCGCGTTTAAATTTAGGCGGTTTTAGACGGAAATTTGCCTGAAAATTCGCGAAATTTCGCCGATTTACCGCGGGTTGTTAAAATTCGGCTTCGTTTTTTTATGCGTTCTCCGCGTTTGATCGCCGCGCCTAAAACCGCGCTTGCAAATCGCCGTAAATACGGCAAAACTAGGGCTCGTCCTTTGCCGCCGAGAAATTTTTAAATTTTAACGGCTACGAAAATTTAGCGAATTGCAAAAATCGTGGTCGTGATTTTATTTTCTTAAATTTAGACTATTTTAGCCTTATTTGATGGCGATTTGGCGGAAATATCGATAAATTCTACTTTTGATAAAGACTTTCAATACTTTTTAATATCAAAATTCGGCTGAATTTGAAAAAATTATTCCCAAATTTTAAACTAAATTTTATGAAATTTGCTATACCATTGCGCCAAAATAAAAGGATAAAACATATCCTAATTGATAAAGGTCAAGATTTTGAGAGTATATTTAGACAACAATGCTACGACGATGGTCGATCCCGAAGCGTTCGAGCTTATGAAGCCGTTTTTTTGCGAAAAATACGGTAATCCCAATTCGCTGCATAAATTCGGCTCCGAGACGCACCCCGCGCTTCGCGCCGCGCTAGATCAGCTCTACGCGGGACTAAACGCCAAAGATAGCGACGACATAGTGGTAACGAGTTGCGCCACGGAGAGCAATAACTGGGTGATGAAGGGCATTTATTTCGACCTGATCGCGACTGGCAAGAAAAAGCGCGTCGTAACGACCGCGGTGGAGCATCCGGCTATCCGCGCGACGTGCGAATTTTTAAAAAAATTCGGCGTAGAGCTAACGGTTTTGGACGTTAATTCGCAAGGCGTCATCGAGCCCGCGCAACTAAGAGAGGCGATGGATGAGGACGTAGCGTTGGTGTCCGTTATGACCGCAAATAACGAAACGGGTATGATTTTTCCGATTAAGGAGCTTGCCGCGATCGCGCACGAATACGGCGCGCTTTTTCACACCGACGCGGTACAGGCACTAGGCAAAATTCCGATAAACGTTCGCGATTTAGACGTCGATTTTATGAGCTTTTCGGCGCATAAATTTCACGGACCAAAAGGCGTGGGCGGGCTGTTTATCAAAGACGGCAGGCCGCTAACTAGCTTGCTGCACGGCGGCGAGCATATGGGCGGGCGTCGCAGCGGGACGCTAGACGTCGCGGGCATCGTAGGCATGGGTAAGGCATTGGAACTTGCTTGTAAATTTATGGGTTACGAGGATTCGCACGTACGCCGCTTGCGCGATAAGCTAGAAGACGCGCTTCTAGAAATCCCCGACGTCAGCGTCGTGGGAGACCGCGCGAACCGCGTTCCTAACACTATTTTAGCGTCCATTAAAGGCGTGGAAGGCGAAGCTATGCTATGGGATCTAAATCGCGCCGGTATCGCCGCTAGCACGGGCTCCGCGTGCGCGAGCGAGACGCTGGAAAGCAACCCGATAATGGAGGCCATCGGCGCGGATAAGGAGTTGGCGCACACGGCGCTAAGGCTATCCCTATCGCGCTTTACGACCGAAGAGGAGATCGATTACGCGATAGTAGAGATTAAAAAGGCGGTGGAGAGATTAAGGGCGATTTCGAGTACGTACGCCTACGCTCCTAGCGGCAATTAACGGCTCGTCTTTTGAGCGCCTTTGAATGAGTTTGAAATTTCGTCCCGCGGCAGACTATCTGTCTAGCCTTGGGGCGAAAATTTCCGCACAACATTCAAAATCATCTCAAAATACTTTGCCTTAATGTTTTACATTCAAATTTGAGGTTAAATTTAATTGAAATTTGAGCCTAAAAAGTCCAAATTTGAGTTAAATTTAAAAGGAAACGGGCGGCAGTATCGCGAGATGGATTTGAATGTTGTGAAGCAAAAATGAGCAAGGCTAACCAAATAGGTTGCCGCAGCGATATTTTTGCAAGCTCATTCAAAGACGCTCGCGAGACAACGCCTCCAAAAAGGAAATAAAATGGCAAAAAATAATCTAATCGGCGGTTCCATCTGGGACGAATACTCCCAAACTGTCCAAAACAGAATGAACAACCCGCTCCACATGGGTGAGCTAACCGAGGCCGACGCCGCCGCACGAAACGCAAAGCTAATCGTAGCGGACTTCGGCGCGGAAAGCTGCGGCGACGCGGTGCGTTTATATTGGTTAGTCGATGAAAAAACCGACGTTATAATCGACGCGAAATTTAAAAGCTTCGGTTGCGGCACGGCGATAGCAAGCTCCGATACTATGGCGCAGCTTTGCATCGGCAAGACCGTGGACGAAGCGGTCAAAATCACAAATATCGACGTGGAAAAAGCCATGCGCGACACGCCCGACGTCCCGGCCGTCCCGCCGCAGAAGATGCACTGCTCGGTCATGGCCTACGACGTCATCAAGGCCGCGGCAGCGCAGTATAAGGGCGTGGATCCGGAGCATTTCGAGGATGAAATAATCGTGTGCGAGTGCGCGCGCGTGAGCCTAGGCACGATAAAAGAGGTTATCCGCCTAAACGACCTACACACGGTAGAAGAGATCACGCAATACACCAAAGCGGGCGCCTTTTGCAAGTCCTGCGTGAAACCGGGCGGCCACGAAAAGCGCGAGTATTACCTAGTAGACATCTTGCGCGATACCCGCGCTGAGATGGAAGCCGAAAAGCTAAAAAGCCAAGCCGACGCGCAAATTTCGGGACATGCGGGCGATATCGCGTTTGACGAGCTTACGGTAGTGGGTCAGCTAAAAGCCGTAGAAAAGGTCATCGACGAGCAGATCCGTCCGATGCTGATGATGGATGGGGGCAACTTAGAAATCATCGACATGCAAAAAAGCGACGACGGCTTTACCGACGTGTACATCCGCTATCTAGGAGCGTGCTCGGGCTGTGCGAGCGGCGCGGGCGGGACGCTATACGCGATAGAAAACGTTTTGCAAGAGTCTCTAAGTCCTAAAATTCGCGTAATGCCGATATAAATTTTCGTAGGCGGATAAATCGGCGCGGCTTAAATTCCAAAATTTTACCCGATAATAGCCCGTCGCGCTCGCGCTAACGCTTTGCTTAGTTTAGCGGCGCGGGTAAAATTTGCGGCGCAAGATGGCTTAAATTTGCCCATGAAGCGGCAACGGCTAGTTTTCTAAAAGGCGCGCAAAAAGCGAAAATTTTTGTATAATTACGCTTTTGGAGGGCTTATGAGGGCGTTTTTATTTTTTGCTATTTTTACGGCGTTCGCGCTTGCTAAAAGCGAGTTCGTGTCCGTTACTAGCGTGCGATACGACGAGCAAAAGGCGCGTCTTGGCAAAGATTTGTTTTTCGATAAGCGCCTTAGCAAAAACGAAACCTACTCATGCGAAACCTGTCATAATCTTTACTGGGATTTTAGCGGCACTATCCGCAAAAAAGCGCAAGCGGGCGCTTTAACTACGCCTAGCATATTAAACGCGGGGCTAAATTTCATATTTTTTAAAGACGGGCGCGCAAGAAACCTAAAAGCGCAGGTTAAAGACGCGCTAACGTCGCAATACGAGCTAAATTCCGACGAAAGCGCCGTCGTAAAATCCGTAGAAAAAATCGCCGCTTATAAAAAATCGTTTCAAAACATCTACGAAGAAGGCGTAAATTTCGAAAATATAGCAGACGCGATAGCAGAATTCGAAAAAGCCGTAACCGCGGTAAATTCGCCGTTCGATAAATTTTTAGCGGGGCAAGAGGACGCGCTTAACGATGAAGAAAAAGCGGGCTTTGAAGCGTTTAAAAATTTAGGCTGCGCTTCGTGTCATAACGGCGAAAATTTGGGCGGAAATTTGATGCATGAAGCGGGGTTCGCCAAAAAGATTTTAAAAAATCAAAACGGCGATTTATCTCGCGAAAGACTCTCGCGCGTCCCGTCGCTGCGCAATATCGCAAGGACGGCGCCTTATCTATCGGGCGGCGAAATAGCCTCTTTAAAGGTTGCTGTTAAAAAGATCGCCGAGGCGCAGTTTGACGTAGATATCGATGATGGAAGCGTCGAGGCGATACATAAATTTTTGCTTACTTTAAGCGGCGAAAGACCTAGGATATTAAATGAGTCTTCGTCAAATTAGATTTTTCTCTTACGCTTTAACGCTTATTTTTATCGCGTGCGCCGTTATGGTTTTTAAACTAAGCTATGCCGCCTCGGCGAGCAACGAAGCGCTAAAACTTACGCTAAATTTGCGCTTTATTAGCGAATCGCTAGACTTTAACGTAAAAAATAATATTTTGACGCGAAATTTCGACGTCTTAGGAAAGGACGTTCAAAATTTCGACGGAAATTTAACCGAGCTGGCTAAAATATCAAGCGACGCTAGGGTTGCTAAATTTTACGATTTAACGCCCGAAATCTCGCGCCTTAGGGAAAATTTCGAGAAAAAAATCCGCGTGATAGACCGCTCTAATTTTATAAGCGCGGGCATTAAAACGATCGTCGTCGGCGGAAAATACGAAATTTCAAGGCTGGGCGACGCCAAAGGGTTAAAAAAGCTATTTTTTAAACTCGAAAATTTCGCAAATTCTAGCGACGAGCACGTCGAGGTTTTAAACCAAGAGATCGACGCGCTAAGAGAGCGGCTGCAAGGCGACGAGGTTAGGCTTGGAATTTTAGCCCGCGCTAGCCGCGCTGCCGCGTTAATCTCGTCGTTAAACGATATAGCAAAGCAAAACGACGAGCTAAAAACCGCGCAAGCGGCGGAGAATTTATACGAAGGGCAGCTAACGCAATACGCTCGCGTAGTAGAGCGGCTGCGCGTCTTTGAGGGCGTTTCTTTCGCGTTATTTTTTATCCTGCTAGCGTTCGTATTTTATCAAACCAAAAAAAGCGCGGACGGGCTACGCGAGATCAAACTTTTAAAAACCGCGATCGAAAACGACCATAGCGCGGTAGTTTTTTGTAACGATAAGAGTCAAATTTTATACGTAAATAAGACTTTTGAAAACGTTACGGGTTACAAATTTAGCGAAGTAGCGGGCAGAAATCCCAACGTTTTAAAATCTTTCGCGCATCAAAGCGATTTTTACGAGGATATAAAGCGCGCTATAAAAACGGCAAAGGTTTGGCAAAGCGACGAGCTTATAAGCCGCGCAAAAAACGGCGATTTGATACACGAAAAGGCCAAAATTGTGCCGTTTTTTTTCGACGGTAAATTAGAAGGCTATATCGGGCTAAAATTTAACCGCACCAAAGAGGTAAAAATGATAGAGGAGCTCGCGCTAAAAAACGAGCAAATCAAGACGCAGTCGCTGATAGACGGGCTTACCGGATTCGGCAACTACCTCGCGCTGACGCAAAAGCTAGAAGGCCGCGGCGACGGGATGATAATTTGCATGAGCGTAAAAAATTTTAAAACGATGAGGTTTTTTTACCAAACCAAGGTCATCGACGCGATGGTAAAAGCCGTTGCCGACACGCTAAGGCTATGCGTGCAAACCACGCAAATGAGCGCGGAGCTGTTTCGCTTCCAAGACGACGCGTTTTACGCGTGGTATTACGGAGATAACGTTAGGTGCGACATTTCGTATATCAAAGAGTATTTTAGCTTTTCTAAGCTAGAAGTAGAAATCGACGGCAGAATCGAAAATTTGCCGGGGCCTAAAATCGTGTTAGGCGTCTCTACCGCACGCGATACGCCTCAGACTAACCGCCTAATGCAAGCCGTACTTGCTAATCGGCAAGCCTTTAACGCCGATACCGAAGTTTATTATTATCAAGAAAACGACGCGATAGAGACGCAGTATTATAAAAACCAAATCGTAACTCAAATGATCGAGGCCGCGCTGGAAAACGATACCGTCGTAGTCGAGTGTCAGGGGATTTTCGACGTGCAAAGCGGCGAAAAAGAGGCGAAATTTTACGAAGTACTGGTGCGCATAATGGATCAAAACGGTAAAATTCGCTATCCGGGCGAGTTTTTGCAAACCGCGGTGCAAGCGCAACTTTACTCGCAGATTACTAAAAAGGTGATAGAGCGGGCATTTTCGCTCATAGAGCGATATCCAAAATATACGTTTTCGATCAACCTTTCAAGCTCGGATATCGCCGACGGCTCGATTAGAGAGCTGCTTGAAGACAAGCTTAGAATTTGCACGCGCCCGGAGCATCTTTGCTTTGAGATGTTAGAGAGCGAGGAGATGGACGATTATGAAATTATTAACGCATTTATTCGCCGCGTCAAGGGCTACGGGTGCAAAATTTCAATCGACGATTTCGGTTCGGGGTATTCTAATTATTACCGAATTTTGGAGCTTGACGTTGATAATATTAAAATCGACGGCTCGATAATTAAAAAGCTGCCGTTTGATCAAAACGCTCGCGTACTGGTAGAAACTATCGTAAATTTTGCTAGCAAACAGGGCTATAAAGTAGTCGCGGAGTTTGTAAGTTCGCCTGAAATTTTGGAGCAAGTTAAACTTTTCGGTATAAAATACGCGCAAGGATTTTTGCTAGGTAAGCCGCAATCGATGGGGTAAATGTAAAATTTAGATTTTATTAGACCTGAGAAATTTTAAAAGAAGTGGTGACCCCTACGAGACTCGAACTCGTGTTACCGCCGTGAAAGGGCGATGTCCTAACCGCTAGA
>NZ_CAJPMA010000078.1 GCF_905371695.1 uncultured Campylobacter sp.
ACTCCCGACCTCCGGCTTATGAGACCAGCGCTCTAACCAGCTGAGCTACCGTGACGCGCCAAAATAAGACTGCGATTATACTATCCGCAAACTTATTTATAGATAAATTTAAAAATTAAAAACAAAACCGCACCGCTCGTTCGGGAGCAAAATTTTGCCGCGCCCGCAACCCAACTTGTAACCGAATTTTACAATCCGATATTAAACTAGCAGCTCGACGAATTAGTAAGCAAAACGGTTAAAATCATGCGCTAGCTTAAAATTTCGGCAAGCGCGCAAAACGGAAATTTTAACCGCTGTAAACCAAAATCTAGCTAGCTGAATTTTACGCGTTAAATCGCGCCGCAGACCGACCGATCGCTTCCTTAAATTCGCGCTCGATCCGCGAAAAACGCCGCGCGTAAATTTGCCGCAGCGACCGTGTACGGACAGCCTCTTTTAATCTATTTTACGAAAAATTCCTGCGCCGCAGCCTTATCCACGGGCTCTACGTAAAATTCCATCGCTCCGACGAAAACCCTATATTTCCGTCCCTTCGGCGCTTTGGTGTAAGAAAGCGCGAGCCTAGCGGCAAGCTCGCTATCGCCCTGGCTAGCGCCTGCTGCGATGAAGCTTCTGGCGCCTACGACGTCGTCGTTTCCGTCGAATTTTATAGCTTCGAATTTATCGTTAGGACTTGCGTCTAACGCGTTATTATCGGCTTCGTCGCGCCCGATGATTAGCTTAGCGCCGTCCGGTAGTCGCAAATGGCGCCCTAGTTTTAGCCATTTTACGTCGATATCGCGCATTTGCTCGTCGAATTTCAAGTAATCTTTTATCTTCACCGCAAAGCTCTCTATCGTAAGCAAGCATCCGCCGCCCGGCGTCGCGTAATCTTCTATACCGAACTTAGCCGCAAGCGCCAGCTGAGGCTTGCGGTCGCGTCCGCTAATGCCCAGCAGCCGCTCGCGGTCCACCCAGCCCTCGCGCTCGGGTTTGGTCGGAGGCATAAGCTTGGCGCACATCGGGCGTAGCACGAGATCTTCTTCGTCGTCGGCTAAGCGCTTAACCTGAAACAGCGCCTCCCTGCGCTGGCTCATCGGGCGCTGCCCTAGCACCTCGCCCGTAATTATAAAACTCGCTTCTTCGCTTTCTAGCATAGCAAGCGCGGTTTTAAACATATATCCGTGACAGTCGATACACGGATTAAATTGCTTGCCGTAGCCGTATTTAGGGCTAAAAAGTACGTCGCGCAGATATTCGTTCCTCATATCGACTACTTTGAGCTTCGCGCCCACGAGCGCCGCTCTGCGCGCTAAAACGGCGTGCTTTTCCTCGTCCGCGCCAAATCCGGTATCCATATAAAGCGCCGTCACCTCGACACCTTGCTCGTTCATAAGCTTCATCGCGAGCATGCTATCAAGCCCGCCGCTAAAAAGCGCTAACGCCTTCATTAAATTTCCTTTTTTAAATTTTGTATTATTTTTGAGATTTTCTCTAAATTTTCGACCATCCCGGGCTCGCGGTCGGCTAAAATTTTACGCCTTAAATTTTCGTAAAATTTTAGTTTCAGCGTCGCGATCGCGCGTAGCAGCTTCTCTTTGCTCTCTATCGCCATCGCGCTTTCGTCTAGCTCTATTTCTCGCAAAACGCCTTGCTCTTGCGGGCTTAGAGCGCCATTTGACGCTAGCGCCCTAAACGCCTGCGCGTGACGGGGGAAAAATTTTTCGTCCGCTAGGCTAAGCGCCGTATTTTTAAAATTTTCGTCCGACGACATCGATTTTAACACCGAAATTTCAAGCAGATCTTTTTGCGCTCGCGAAATTTGCGGGACGACGAAATTTCTCGTTTTAGCGCGGATTTGCCGCTCGCCGCCGCTAAAATTTCGGTTAAAATTATCATTCGCCGCCGTGAGAAAAAAACTTCCTTGCTCGATTTTTAGCAGCTTTGCGACCAAAGGCTCGTAGCTAGCCGCCGCGACGGGTTTTAAATTACGCGTATAGGCTAAAATTTCGTCCAGGCATTTTTGCTTTTGCACGGGGCGGGCAAGATCGTAGCGGCTCGCGATATAGCGTATATAAAACTCCCCGAGCTCCGTAGCGCCGCTAAATAGCTCGTTTAAGCGCGAAATTTTACCCGCTTTTACCATATCTGCTGGGTCGGCGCCGCCCTCTATGATCGCTACGCCGCCGTCGATCTCGTTTAGGCTTAAAAGCCGCGCGCTCTTAACCGCCGCGTTTATGCCCGCTTCATCGCCGTCAAAGCACAAAATTACGTTAATCGCGTCTCGCTTAATGAGCGGCAAATGCTTCTCGGTCAGCGCCGTCCCCAGTACGGCTACGGCGTTGGTAAAGCCCGCTAAATGCAGCATTATTACGTCTAAATAACCTTCGGTTATGATAATCTGCTTTTTCTCGAAAATTTTTTGCTTCGCCAAATGATAGCCGTAAAGCAGCTTTGATTTATCAAATAGCGCGCTTTGGGGCGAATTTACGTATTTTGCGGGATTGCCGCTAATAGTGCGCCCGCCAAAACCCGCCAGCTTGCCCGTATGCGTATAAATCGGAAAGGTTACTCGGCTAATAAAACTCGCGTAAATTCCGCGCTCGTTTTGCTTTACGATGCCGGATTCCAGCGCTTCTTGCGGCGTTACGCCGTTATTTTCTAGCAGCCTAATAGTCTGCGCGCTATCGCCCGCCCACCCCAGCTCGAACCGCTCTATCATCGCGTCCGTGATGCCGCGCGAATAGACGTAATCTAGCGCTTCTTTGTTTTGATAAAACTGAGAGCGGTAAAACGCGTTGGCGTTTTCTAAAATTTTCTTATCTTCCTTGCGAGAAGCGCCGCGCTCAGAGGTATATTCTAGGCTAAAATTGCTCATTTGAGCGATCTTTTCGATGGCTTCTGGGTAATTTAATTTTTCAAATTCCATTACGAATTTTATCGCGTCGCCGCCCGCTTTGCAAGCGAAGCAATGATAAATTTGCCTGCTAGGACTTACGCTCATGCTAGGACTTCTATCGTCGTGAAACGGGCAGACGCACTTATAGTTCGCGCCCGCTCGTTTTAGCTCGACGTAATGCCCGATAATATCGACGATATCGATTTGATCTTTTAAACGCTCTATTGATTTTGGCTCTATCATTTAGGGATTTTAGCAAATTTTGGGTTACGGAAATTTTAACTCTCCCCTTAACGCGGGCTTAAAATTTTAATAGTATAATACGCCCAAATTTCAGTTAAAGCGTAAAAATGGATATATTTTTTATCGAGCATAGAGACCCTATTTTTAGCCTTATCGTGCTATTTACGATCGTTTTTATGGTCGCCGCGCTTAGCTACGCGTGGGGCGTGTTCTCGCGCAAGGACGAAAAGCGCCGCATCGAGAAATTTATAAAAAATTTCGACACTAAAAGCAGCCTAAGCGACGAGCATAAGCAAATGCTCGCAAACCCTGAAATAGACGCGCAAAGCCTAAGCGTGCTAGCGCAGACCTTTTGCAAAAACGGAGACTTTGAAAAGGCGATAAACATCTACCTCATCGCGCTGGCTAAGGTAAAAAGTAAAAGCGAGAAGGAATTTATCCTAAACGAGCTTGGAGAGACCTATTTTAAGGCGGGATTTTTAAAGCGCGCTAGCGACGTGTTTTTACAGTCTTTACAGCTCTCTCCGCGCAATCAAGTAGCGCTTAGATACCTAACGATGATAGACGAGAAGCTAAAAAACTATAAAGAGGCGCTTTACGCGCTAAATTCCCTCGAAGAGCTCGGTACGGACGTGCGCGCGCAAAAGGCGTATTTACACGCGTTAGCCGCTATTAGCGACAAAAGCCTAAATTTAAAGGACAAAACGGATAAAATTTTGACCCTTGCGCGAGACTTTCCTTTGGCGAAGCGAATGGCGATGGCGCTTTGGATAAGCGGCGGTGAGGCGCTAGAAAATTTTAAAGATTTCGCGCCGCTTGAAGACGTAATCGATCTAATCTACAACCAGCAAACCCCCGTAAATTTAGGCGATCCTAGCTACCGCGAGCTATTTTACGCCAAGGGCGCTAACGTAGAGCCTTGCGAGATCAAGGGCTTTGAGCTAGGCGTTTTGAGCACGCTAAATAAGGCGAATTTTACCCGCGCGCAGCTAAGCTTTAACTACGTTTGCAAGTCCTGCAAAAACTCCTTTTTCATGCACTTTTACCGCTGTCCGGTCTGCCACGAGCTAGGCAGCGTCAAAATTTTGCCCCACGTAACCGAGCGCAGTGATGAAACAAGTATGCCTTTTTAGCGACGGCTCGTGCTTAAATAACCCGGGACCCGGAGGCTGGGCGTATATTTTAGAATTTAACGGGCACGAGAAAAAAGCAAGCGGCGGCGAGGCGCAAACTACAAATAATCAAATGGAGCTGCGCGCGGTCATAGAGGGGCTAAAAGCGCTTAAAGAGCCTTGCTTAGTAGAGCTCTATACCGATAGCTCCTACGTCGTAAACGCGGTTAACGGCTGGCTAACCGGCTGGGTAAAAAAAGATTTTAAAAACGTTAAAAACGTGCCGCTGTGGCAAGAATACCTACGCGTCTCAAAACCCCACCTAGTGCGGGCAAACTGGGTCAAAGGCCACGCGGGACATCCGCAAAACGAGCTTTGCGACGAAGCGGCGCGCGAGGCGGCCACGAAAATCCAAAATGAGGGATAAATGAAAAATTTAGACGAATTAGAGCGAAATTTGGGCTATAAATTTAAAGACGAGCGGCTGTTAAAAGAGGCTTTGACGCATAAAAGCTGTAGGAAGCCTTACAGTAACGAGCGTTTGGAATTTTTAGGCGATGCGGTAATGGATCTACTCGTGGGAGAGTATTTGTTTAAGAAATTTAGCAGCACGAGCGAGGGCGATATGAGCAAGCTTCGCGCCGCGCTCGTAAACGAAAAGAGCTTCGCGCAAATGGCGGGACGGCTAAAATTGGCGGATTTTATCTACCTTTCAAGCGCCGAAGAGCACAACGGCGGTAGGGGCAAGCCCAGCCTTTTAAGCGACGCTTTCGAGGCGGTAATAGGCGCGATCTACCTAGAAGCCGGACTTGAAAAAGCCCGCGAAATCGGCATAAGACTACTTGAAGAGTGCTTTCCTAAAATCGATTTTTCGCACTTAGTAAAAGATTATAAAACGCAGCTTCAAGAGATCACGCAAGCTACGCACGGCGTGACGCCTAGCTACGAGCTAATAGGCGCCAAAGGCCCCGATCACGACAAGGAATTTCAAATCGCCCTACTTCTAAACGGACGCGAAATTTCAAGAGCGAGCGGCAAGAGCAAAAAAGAGGCCGAGCAAAAGGCGGCCAAGATCGCGGTAGAGGTTTTAAATGGCACCCGCGAGTAAATTCGCAAGGCTCGCGACGCTTTTTACGGCGCTTTTGATACTAGGCTGCACGCAGCCGCCGATCACTCGCGAAGATATGATAAAGCGTTCGAGTTTTGCCGAGATAACGGCGTATTTTTGGGATTTAAACCGAGATAAAAAGCTACCTCAAAACTACCACGGAATGAGCGATCAAGTGATCGTTTTTCAAGATTTTAAAAACGAAAATTTTAGTAGCTTTGACGGCGATTTTCGGGCATGCTGCGACGAGGCGGCGGCGGAATTTATAAAATTCGCGCGCTCGCAAAATCTAGACGTACACGAATTTAGTGCGCCGGTAAATGCTAAAATTGCCGAAATTTTGCCGATAAATTGGGGCGAGGTAAAAGACGCGCTAAAAACAAACGAAGATATAACGCTCGTAGCGTTTGACGCGAAAAATAACGCTCGCGCGGCGCTCGTTAGGGTGCGCTACGCAGGCGAACCGCGAGGCAAATACGGCGGCTTAGGCAAGGGCGAAACGATAAATAGCGTCATATATTTCGGCGAGGAGTTAGCGCAAATTTTAGGGCGTTCGCAGCGCTAATCAAAACTTACCGAAACAGCGGATTCTATGCGCTTGGTCGCGTATTTTCAAACTAGCCTTAAAAACGCCTACGCGCTTAGCCCTGCCGCGCCGATGCTTAAAATCTTAATTTAAACTCGGCAACGAACGCGAAAATATTATGCGCGAGGCTGGCGAATTTGCAGACGAAGTAAAATTTAAATCGTCCGCGCGACAAAATTTGCGCGCAAAATCCGTTAGCTCGTTTTACGGACTTAAAGCGGCGCTAGGTTAAAATTTGGCGCTTACCCTCGTCGCTTGCGGCGAAATTTAACGTCGCATACTTGCCTTAAAAAGCATTTGGGGTTTAGTTTTGCGATTTGCTAATTTTGCTTAATGCGCCAAAAAGCTCTAAGCTCGATGCGACCTGCGGCTAGGCGAAACGGTGCAAAAAACGCGAGATTTTCTCGAAATGAAGCGGATAAATTTACAAATTTACCAAGCCGACAAATTTACTCGTCGCCGTTTTTAGCGTCTTTAAGGTGCTTGCAAAACTCTTCGCAAACGGCTCGACAGACGCGTCCGTAAAAATTCGCGCCGTAGCTTAAACTTGCGCGCTTTATAGTCGGTTTGGGAGCGCGCTGGTCGGCGAGTTTTTATGATTTATTTTTTTGCCGCTAGGGTTAAAAGGCGCAAATTTATAGCTCCTCGCCGCGCTTTACTTTCTATGATTTTTGCATAAATTTTAGGTATTTTACGGCGCCTGCGAGTAAATTTTCTAAGCCGCCGTGCGAAATATTTTTTATATCAAATGTGTCCATTACGCCGTTTATATCATAAATATAAATTCGCCAAACGTCTTTGTCCTCGCAAAAATCATCGCGAATTTCACGCGCGCAGCGTCCGTTTCTTCAGCTTCGCTTGGAGTGCGGTTATCTTGGAGTTAGCCGTAAATTTTCTTTAATTTTGCTAGATTTGCGCTCAGATTTAAAAGTAGCATATCAGCCGCTACTAGCCTTGCCATCGCGGTAGCTACGACGCTGCCGCGCACTCCGATACACGGATCGTGTCGCCCGCGCAGCTCGCAGAGAGTATCCTCTCCGCGCACGTTTTGCGTCGCCTGAGATAAAAATATCGACGGAGTCGGCTTAAAATGCGTCTTTATCGCGACCTCTTGCCCGCTCGTCATGCCGCCCAGCGTTCCGCCCGCGTGATTTGAGGCAAAGCCGAATTTCTCGTCTGAATTTAAACCGCAGCAAGCCGCGCCGTCAAGAGTGGAGTTATCCATGCCCAAATTTAAGCCTGCATATGCCGCGCCCATCGAGTCATTATTTTGGCTGCCGCGCATCTTACTAGCATTCACGCCCTCGCCGATCTCTACGGCTTTGACTCCGTTTATGCACATCATCGCAGCCGCGATAGCCGCGTCAAATTTATAGTATAGCCCCTCGCCAAGCCCGGCCGGCGCGCCGCGGATAACCGTGACGACGCTAGCTCCGACGCTGTCGTGCTCCTGCTTGGCTTTTAGGATTTCCTCTTTCATCGCCTCTTCGTTACCTAGCGAAAATATCTCCGATCGCGCCGCCAGCTCAAAATCCAGCTGCTCGCCGCACGAAATTTCGCCTACGCTAGCTACTCCGCTTTGCACGCTGACGCCAAACTCGCCCAGCAAAATTTGAGCTATCGCGCCGCCCGCCACGCGCACGGCCGTCTCTCTAGCCGAGCTACGTCCGCCGCCTCTGTGGTCGCGGATGCCGAATTTTCGGTAGTAGGCGTAGTCTGCGTGACCTGGACGAAAGAGTTCGCGTAAATTTTCGTAATCGCTGGATTTTTGATTTTCGTTTCGGATGATAAAGCCGATCGGAGTGCCGGTGCTTAGCCCGTCAAACACGCCGCTTAAAATTTCCGCTCGGTCGCCTTCGCTCCTTGCCGTTGCGAATTTCGAGCCGCCCGGTTTTCGCTTGTCAAGCTCGCTTTGGATGAAATTTAAATCTATACGCACGCCTGCGGGAAAGCCGTCTAGCACGCCGCCGATCGCCGCTCCGTGACTCTCGCCGAACGTCGTTAATCTTAGTTTCGCTCCGAAAGTATTCAAAATTTTTCTCCTTTTTAGCGACCCTCTTTTTTTGAAATTTGCGCTCACTATTCTACGCAAACTTATATAGGTGTTATATTTATAATTTTGACTTTTTAAAGTTTATATTCTAGCATAGATAGCTAAATTAGCGGTATTTGACGCGATAAAATCAAGCAGAGGCTGCGGGTGCATGCAAGCTACGAAATTTAAAGGCCGCGAGAGTGGTCTTTTTCTGCATTTTACTCAAATTCTAAAAAATTTATGCGTTAAAATTTTCGACTGTAAATTAAATTTTTATATAGCAATACCACTATTTAATTTTATAGATATCCAGAATATACTTTTCTATATCTGCTTCGCTTGGTGGAGATAATAA
>NZ_CAJPMA010000079.1 GCF_905371695.1 uncultured Campylobacter sp.
CGCGCGAAACGACGTCGTCAAAATTTTGAAAAAATTAGGCTTTGAAGTGGGGGTAAACGTCGAGCAAGAGAGCATAAACGTTAAAGTGCCGTTATTTCGCCACGACATAGTAAATTCTCACGACGTGTGCGAGGAGATCGTACGGATCGTAGGCATAGATAATATCCTCTCAAAGCCGCTAGTTTTCGCCGAGCAAAACCGCCTGACGCCTACTTTTATCAACTATAAAAATTCGCTAAATTTGCGCCGCCGCGCTGCTGATTGCGGATTTTTCGAAAGCGTGCATTACGTATTCGATAACGCCGAGGAGCTTAAAAATTTAGGCTTCGCGCCGTGTTCCGCCGTCATAGCAAACCCGATTACAGGCGAGCTAAACGCGCTTCGTCCGACGCTTATAAACCACTTATTAAATTCTTGCGAGCGCAATGTTAAAAATTCTAAAAAATCAGTCCGACTTTTCGAGCTCGGCGAGGTGTTTAGCGCAAGCGGCGAGCAGGGCACGAACGTGGGGTTTGCGGTGAGCGGACTAATAAAAGAGCCTACGCTGATTAACGGCGCCAAGGGCGAAGAGGCGGGATTTTACGCGTTTGCGGCGGCGGTGCAAAACGTAATCGGGAAATTCGAGCTAAAACCTAGCGACGAAATCTTGTATCTTAGCCCCTACGAGCAAGCTAAAATTTTACGAAACGGCGTATGCGCGGGCTACATAGGACGCGTTAGCGCGGACGTAGAGGCTGCCAGAGACCTGCCTAAAACTTATCTTTGCGAGCTAAATTTTAACGCGCTAAAATTTGAAAGCATTCAAGCGCGCGCGTATTCTAAATTTCCTAGCGTTTCGCGAGATCTTAGTTTAGTCGTGCCAGACGGGTTTGAGTTCGCTAAAATTTACGAGTGCGTCCGCGCTTTAAATTTAGCCCAACTTCGCGAGTTTTTGCCGGTTGATATTTACTGTGGCGCGGGACTTGAAAACGCTTCTAGCGTAACGCTTAAATTTACCTTCCAAGATATGGAAAAAACGCTAGAAGATAGCGAAGTTATAGCGCTAACGGATAAAATTTTAAGCGCGCTAAAACAAAATTTAGGCATCGGCATTAGATGAAAGTAAAACCGTTAAAAGCGCCGATAAACGCGAATTTGCGGCATCTAGCCTCCGATAAATCTATCTCGCATCGCTGTGCGATATTTTCGCTTTTAAGCAACCGCCCTAGCCGCGTGCGAAATTATTTGGACGCGCACGATACGCTAAATTCGCTTGAAATCGTAAAAACGCTGGGCGCTAGCGTAGAGCGACGCGCAGACGGCGAGATTATCATTGCCCCGCCGATAAAAATCGCCGAACCCGCGCGCGTGCTTGAATGCGGAAACTCTGGCACCGCGATGAGGATTTTTATGGGGCTTTTAGCCGCGCAAGAGGGATTTTTCGTTCTTAGCGGAGACGAGTATCTAAATCGCCGCCCGATGGCGCGCGTCGCAAAGCCGCTAATCGCGGTAGGCGCTAAAATAGACGGCGCGAAAGACGGAGATAACGCTCCGCTTTGCATTAGAGGGCATAAACTGGAATTTTTTAAATTTCATAGCTCCGTAGCTTCCGCGCAGATAAAGTCGGCGCTTTTGCTAGCCGCGCTTTACTCGAACGGCTGCGAATTTAGCGAGGACGAGCTAAGCCGCGATCACACCGAAAGGATGCTAAAAGGAATGGGCGCGGATATTAAAACTAGCGGGCTAAATATCAAAGTAGCCCCGATGAGCGCGCCACTAGCGCCGCTTGACATCGACGTGCCCAACGATCCTAGCTCGGCGTTTTTCTTTGCCGTCGCCGCGTGTATAACGCCAGGCTCTTGCGTTACGCTAAAAAACGTTTTGCTAAACAAAACCCGCATAGAGGCCTTTAAAATTTTACAAAAAATGGGGGCGGATATAAAATTTAACGTAATTAGCGAAAAATACGAAACTGTCGGCGATATCGAGGTGAAATACTCCCCGCTAAAAGCCGTAGACGTTAGCGAAAATATCTCGTGGCTAATCGACGAAGCACCCGCGCTAGCCGTCGCGTTTGCTTGCGCGAAAGGCGTTAGCACGCTAAGAAACGCCGCTGAGCTTCGCGTAAAAGAGTGCGATAGAATCGCCGTAACCGTAGAAGCTCTTAAAAAATGCGGCATTGAAGCGGCGGAATTTGAGGATGGATTTAGCGTAACTGGCGGTCAAGCGCAAAGCGCGGTAATCGACAGTCTAGGCGATCACCGCATCGCGATGAGTTTTGCTATTTTGGGACTCAGCTGCGGTATGCAAATACAAAATAGCGAATTTATCGCGACGTCGTTTCCGAATTTTAGCGCGATTTTAAGACAGGTAGGAGCGGACGTTGAAGATTGAGCTAGCTAGCAGTTACGGATTTTGCTTCGGCGTCAAGCGCGCGATAAAAATCGCCGAAAACGCGGGCGATGCGGCTACTATCGGACCGCTAATCCACAATAACGAAGAGATAAACCGTCTAGCTAAAAATTTTAACGTAAAAACGCTTGAAGGTATAAGCGGGTTAACGGACGAAAAAAAGGCGATCATCCGTACGCACGGCATAACCAAAGGCGATCTGGCCGAGCTAAAAAAAAGCGATATTAACGTCATCGACGCGACCTGCCCGTTCGTAACCAAGCCGCAGCAAATTTGCGAAAAAATGAGCAACGAAGGCTACGACGTCGTGATATTCGGCGACGAAAATCACCCCGAAGTAAAAGGCGTAAAATCCTACGCCAGCGGAGCGGTCTACGTCGTATTAGACGAAAGCGAGCTAGCGGGAGCGAAACTTAAAACCCGCGTAGCCGTCGTGAGCCAAACGACGCGCAAGGTCGAAAAATTTATGCAAATCGTAAATTATCTAATGCTTCGCGTAAAAGAAGTGCGAGTGTTTAATACGATTTGCAACGCGACTTTCGAAAATCAAGAGGCCGTAGGCGAGCTAGCCAGACGCGCCGACGTGATGATAATCATCGGCGGGAAAAATAGCTCTAACACCAAGCAGCTTTATTTAATCTCCAAAAATTTCTGCGCCGACAGCTACCTGATAGAAAGCGAAAACGAGCTTGAAAAATCGTGGTTTAAGGGTAAAAATTTATGCGGCGTAAGCGCCGGAGCCAGCACGCCCGATTGGATCATTCAAAAAGTAGTAGACGAGATTGAGAAATTTTAGAAAATTTAGCGCTGAAATTTTTACTCGAACTTCTTAAAATTTTAAAATTAAACCGCAAATAAGCCAACTTTAAATATAATCAAACGCTTTGCCCTTTTGGGCATTAGAAAATATAAAAGGACCAGAGATGGCTGTGAACAAAAAAGTTCAACTAAAAGCAAAGGACGACCACTTCGAAGAAGAAGACTTTGCTGCGATGTTAGAAGAGTCTTTTAAAAAGACCGAGGAAGATAGCGAAGGCGTAATCGTCGGAATAAACGGCGACGTAGCGACGGTAAACGTCGGTATTAGAGGCGACAAGGAGCTCGCTATTAGCGAGATAACGGATGCTAACGGTAACTTGCTTTATAAAGTGGGTGACAAAATCAAGGTCGTAATCACGGGTCGCGGTCAGGTATCGCACAAAAAAGCCTTACGCAAGGAAAAGGTAAAAGCCTATATCGATGCGTATAATCCGGACGAGCAAGGCGAAATAGACGTAAAAATCGTCGGTAAAAATAAAGGCGGCTACGTAGCGACCGATGAAAACGGCGTAGAATTTTTCCTACCTAAAACTCAAAGCGGCTTTAAAGATGCGAAAGACATCGTCGGAAAGAACTATAAAGTAAGAGTCATCAAAGTAGATAAAGACGAACAAAGCATCATCGTCTCTCGTAAGAAAATTTTAGACGAAGACCGCAAAAAACGCAAAGAAGCGCTACTTAACATAGTAGATAATCAAGACGTAATAGAAGGTACGGTCAAAAAAATCACGACTTACGGAATGTTCGTAGACGTGGGCGGCGTAGACGGATTGGTGCATTACAGCGAGATAAGCTACAAAGGTCCTGTAAATCCGGGTTCGATCTACAAAGAGGGCGACAGGGTGCCGGTAAAAGTCATTAGCTACGATAACGAAAAGCGCCATTTATCGCTTTCTATCAAAGCCGCAATGCCAGATCCTTGGGAAGAGATCAAGGACGGACTAGAAGTGGGCGATACCATTAAAGTAACCGTTAGCAATATCGAGCCTTACGGCGCGTTCGTAGATCTAGGCAATGATATCGAGGGCTTTTTGCATATCTCTGAAATTTCATGGGATAAAAACATTAAAAACCCGAAAGATCACATTAGCGAAGGCGAAGAGATCGACGTCGAGGTTATCGAAATCGACGCGAAAGGTCACCGTTTAAGAGTGAGTTTGAAAAATCTACTCGCTAAGCCGTTCGACGAATTTAAGGCGAAATTTAAAGAAGGCGACATAGTAAAAGGTACGGTTACTACGCTAACTAATTTCGGCGCTTTTATTAAAATAGGCTGCGTAGAAGGACTACTACATAACGAAGACGCTTCTTGGGATAGAAACGACAAGTGTAAAGAGATGTTTAAAGTAGGCGACGAACTTGAAGTAAAAATCATCAAAATCGACGGCGCGGAACAAAAAATTTCTCTTAGTCTAAAAGACCTAAAACAAAGTCCGGTTCAAAAATTTGCGGGAAAATTTAACGTAGGCGACATAGTAAAAGGCAAAATTCGCGACGTTAAAGATTTTGGCGTATTCGTCGAGCTTGAAGATAACGTCGATGCGTTAATCCGTAAGGAAGATTTAGGCAGCGTCGACGAGAGCACGCTAAAAATCGGCGACGAGATAGAAGCGGCGATCGCGTTTATCGACGAGAAGAAAAATCGCATCCGCTTAAGCGTCCGCCGTTTGGCTAAGCAAAAAGAGCGCGAAACGCTAAACGAAATCAACAGCGGTAGCGACGATAAGATGACGCTAGGCGATATAATCAAGGAACAATTGCAATAAATAAATGGGTAGATACGCGCTTTTGGCGCTGATTGCGTCTTTAACGTTATTGCTCGGGGTATGCGGAATTTTCTTGTATAAATACGCAAACGCGAATTTGGCCCAAACTTCGCTAACGGCGGACGTAGAGGAGCGCAACTCTACTCAAAGCGCGAAAAACGCGCGCGGCGGTTGGATAGATAATCTAGCCGCCATCGATAAAAAAGACTATATTTTACCGACCAACGAAATTTTCATCGAATACGGTAGACCTAAAAACGAGCCTAAACGCGTAAGCGCTTACGAGCTGGTAATCGACAAAAACGACGTTTATTCGGTGTTTTGCCTTATGCAGACGCTAAAAGGCGCGGCGGTTGATTTTACGGTCGTAAAAGACGGCGTGAAGAGTCAAATTTTCTTAAATACGCAAGACTCTAAACTGCTTCAACACATCATAATAAAGTTGCGAGATTATAATATTAATTCAAGCGTAAGAGAGGTAAAACTATGAAAACTATCATCGTATGCGACGCTATACATCAAGTAGGCTTTGAGTTACTTAGTAAAGAGCAGGATATAAAAGTCATCGACGCGACGAAAGAGCCCAAAGACAAGTTGCTTGAAATTTTAGGCGAAGCCGACGTGGCGATTACTAGAAGTTCGACTGAGGTTAACGAGGCGTTTTTAAACGCCGGCAAAAAGCTAAAAGCCATCGTGCGCGCCGGCGTAGGCGTAGATAACGTCGATATCGACGGTTGTTCTCGCAGAGGAATAATCGCTATGAACGTACCTACGGCAAATACGATAGCTGCCGTAGAGCTTACGATGGCGCATATGCTCGCGGCCGCCAGATCGTTTCCTTACGCGCATAACGATCTTAAAATCGACAGAATTTGGAAACGCGAAAAATGGTACGGCGTCGAGCTGTTTAAGAAAAAATTAGGTGTCATCGGCTTCGGCAATATCGGTTCTCGCGTCGCGGCTCGCGCAAAGGCGTTCGGTATGGAAATTATCGCTTACGATCCTTATATCGACCCGACGAAAGTTATCGATATGGGCGGAGTTTATACCAAAAATTTCGACGATATTCTAGCTTGCGACTTTATTACGATCCATACGCCTAAAAATAAAGAAACGGTTAATATAATCGGCGAGGCCGAGATCGCCAAGATGAAAGACGGCGTGCGCCTCATAAACTGCGCCCGCGGCGGTCTTTACAACGAAGAGGCTTTATTAAACGGACTAAAAAGCGGTAAAATCGCGTTTGCCGGCATCGACGTATTCGCCAAAGAGCCGGCTACGGACCATCCGCTACTTGATTTAAATAACGTAAGCGTCACGCCGCATCTTGGCGCAAATACGCTCGAATCTCAGCGAAATATCGCGGTCGAGGCGGTTGAGCAAGCTATTAGCGCAGCCCGAGGCATAAGCTATCCAAACGCGTTAAATTTACCGATCAAAACGGAAGATCTGCCTCCTTTTGTAGAGCCTTACATCGAGCTAACAAGCAAAATGGCGTTTTTAGCCGCGCAACTTAATAAAAAAGCTATCAAGGCTATTCGAGTAGAAACTCACGGGCAAATTAGCGAATACGCGAATTCTATGCTAACCTTTGCGATCGTAGGCGCTTTAAAAGAGAGCTTGGGCGAAGCGATAAACTACGTAAACGCTAAATTTTTATGCGACGAAAAGGGAATAATAGCCGAAACGGTCAAAGGCGCGGAGAGTATATTTAAAAATAAAATCACCGTGCGAATTACGACCGAGAACGACGTCGTAACCGTCGGCGGAACGGTATTCGGGGAAAATCAGCAGCGTATCGTAACTATAAACGGCTTTAAAACCGACTTTAAGCCTAAGGGTAAGATGATAGTCTTTAAAAACAACGACGTACCGGGCGTAATTGCACAAATCAGCGCTATTTTGGCCGCCGAAAAGATCAATATCGCTGATTTCCGTCTCGGACGCGGAGAAAACGGTATGGCGCTTGCGGTTATATTAGTCGATGAAAATATCAGCAAAGAAACCCTCGCCAAGCTAAATGCGCTTGAAACTTGCATTTGGGCGCAATATGCGGTAATTTAATTAAATTTCAAAGGAGAAAAAGTGGCTTCATACTCAATGGGCGACCTAAAAAAAGGTCTAAAAATCGAAATCGACGGCGTTCCTTATAAAATCGTCGAATATCAACACGTAAAACCGGGCAAGGGCGCGGCGTTCGTTCGTGCGAAAATCAAATCTTTTATCGACGGCAAGGTACTTGAAAAAACCTTTCACGCGGGCGATAAATGCGAGCAGCCTAATCTTGAAGACAGGCAGATGCAATATCTTTACGACGACGGCGAATTTTGCCAGTTTATGGATACAGCTACGTATGAGCAGGTAGCTATAAACGACGAAGACGTAGGAGAAGCTAAAAAATGGATGATCGACGGCATGATGGTTGATATTTTATTTCACAACGGAAACGCTATCGGCGTCGAAGTACCGCAAGTGGTCGAGCTTAAAATAGTAGAAACTCCGCCGAATTTTAAAGGCGATACGCAGGGCGGTAAAAAGCCCGCTACGCTAGAAACGGGCGCGGTGGTGCAAATTCCTTTTCACGTGCTTGAAGGAGAGGTGATTCGCGTAGATACGGTACGCGGCGAATATATCGAGCGCGCGAATAAATAAATTTTGCGCGTAAGTCTCGCATCGCCGATCTTTCTTAGATCGTCTTCGGCAAATGGACTAGCGCGCTCCGCTCGCAAACAAAATCCCCTAGTTAATAGGGCTATGCGGATGCTTTTGTTTGCTAGTTGGGGCTTAAAATTTAAAATTTCGGGTCGGCCGGGTCGCCGACCTTCGGGCGGTTAAGCCGTTTACGAGAGGTGCGCTTTTATTAGACGCGTTATCTCGCCCTCGTAAGGAAATCTCGCCTCGTCCGTACCGATGAGGTCTTTTTTTGAAAATACTACTTCGCCGTC
>NZ_CAJPMA010000080.1 GCF_905371695.1 uncultured Campylobacter sp.
TCGTTAGCTCAGTTGGTAGAGCATATCACTCTTAATGATGGGGTCGTAGGTTCGAACCCTACACGGGGCACCATTTTCTTCTGTCGTGGCTCATTCGTCTAGCGGTTAGGATACCAGCCTCTCACGTTGGTAACACGAGTTCGATTCTCGTATGAGTCACCATCTAAATAAAATTGATACGAAAATTTATAAGATTAGGAAGCCGCTCGGGCTTCCATAGGATAGATTATTTTAGGGTTTGGATGTAATCGGCGACGGCTGCGATATCTTCGTCGCTTAAAGGTTTCGCCATAGGCTTCATCATCGCAGACGATTTAAATTTATCAAGAGTGCCCGCTTTGTATCCGTTTAGAGACTCTACGATTTCCTCTTTTGATAAGGTATTTAGCGCAGGGACCTTGTTCATATAAGGCTTCTCTGCTTTTGCGCCGTGACAGGCCACGCATTTTTTGTATACCGCAGCTCCGTCGGCGGCAAAAGATCCTACCGCAAGCATAGCGGCAACGCTTGAAATAACGAATAGTTTTTTCATTATGTATCCTTTTTGAAAATGTGGTTAAATTATATTACAAAAAATCTAAATCGAGCTTAAATTATTTCTATATAATTAGCCCGAAATCACCGCGCGCATTTACCTAGTTTGCACACGCGGTCGTAGAGCTTTTGCGCTCGCTTTTCGTCGCCTACGAATTTTGCCAGCAAAAAGCAAGCCTGCGCATAGTCTAGTTCGCAGCTTTTAGCCAGTAGAGCCAGAGTTTCTCTTGCGTCTTTTTCCTTATTTTGCGCTTTATGTCTACTTTGCGAATAGATTAGTAAAGCTTCGTTGTAGCAGCCTACGCCGTCGTTTGCGTCGCAAGCGATTTTATATAGGTTCATAGCTTGTTTTAGATCGATTTTTTCATCCGCCAGCCCTTGCTCGTAAATTTGCCCTAAATTCGAACACGCCGTAGCCAGCCCTTTATCGCACGCTTTTTGGTAGTAAATTTTAGCGTCGTTAAAATTTTTAAGCGCGCTAAAATTTACGGCTAAATTATTGCATGAAATTTCATCCGCGTCCTCACATTTTCGCATTAGCTCTTCTTGCTCGTTAACGGCGCGTTCTTGCAGCCTCTCTTCGTCGCTTTGCCATAGTCCCATGCTCACCGTTTTTTGCCACGACCAGCACCCGCTAAACGCCGCCGCAGCAAGTAAAAGCAGGCAAAATTTTATAGCCGTTTTCAATTTTGCCCCAGCTTTTGTCCTAATCGCTTCATCTGCGGGCAGGCCTTATTTAACCCGCGAAAGCACGCGACCTTGTAGATATGATACGCTTTCATCTCGTCTTTTTCTACGCCTAGCCCCAGCTCGTACATCGCGCCTATATTAGCGCACGAAGGTACGTCGCCCGCCTCGCAAGCGTTTACGTAGGCGCTCATCGCCAGCTGATAGTCTTGCGCTACGATTTCGCCTTTTCGGTAGGCGTTGCCTAGATTATAGCACGAGTGCGCGCCGCCTTTGTTGCAGCCGTTTTTATATAACTCGATCGCTTTGCGCGGATCTTTTTGTACGCCGAGCCCGCTTTCGTAAAGCAGCCCCAAATTCGCGCACCCTAGCTCTACGCCGCCGTCGCAAGCTTTTTCGTAAAGCTTAAACGCATTTGCGTAATCCTTTAAAAACTCAAAATTCGCGCCCGCGTCGTTGCATGCGTTCATATCGTAATCTTCGCATTGCGACATCAAAAGCGAGATCGCGTTTTTTGAAATTTCCTCTTTACTTTTGACGACCTCTTCGTCGGTAGAAGTTTCCCATTTTTCCAAATTCGTTTCGCTAGGCTGGCGGGTACAACCCGCGAAGAATAGCGCCAGCAAAATCGTTGCAAGAAAATTTTTTCTCATTTTATCCCCTAAATTAAAATTGCCCGAACAGATCGTTTAGTGCTTCTGAAATACTAGGATGCGTGAAAATTTGGCTTTTGAAGAAATTTGCGTCCGCGCCCAGCCTCATAGCGATCGCAAGTTCGTTTATTATTTCGTGCGCATGGATGCAGTGAAACGCCGCTCCCAAAATTTCGCCGTTAGCGTTATCGACGATCGCTTTTAGCATGCCCGTATCGTGTGCGACGACCTTGGCGCCGGGAACCGCCGCCATGCTAAGTTTTAAAATTTTAGCGTCCTTGCCCGCGGCTTTAGCTTCTTTTTCGCTCATGCCGATTTTTGCGAGTGGAGTGTGCGTGAATAGTACGTTTGCGTGGACGGCGCGGTTTTGCGTCGTGCGTTTGCCCGCGCCGAAAAGTTTATCAAATACTATCCTAAAATCGTCCAGGCTCGTATATGTAAACAGCTCGCCGCCGCGCACGTCGCCGACCGCGTAAATATTGGGCTGCGACGTTTGTAAAAATTCGTTCGTTTCGACGTCGCCTTTCGCGTTTAGCTTTACGCCCGCAGCTGCCAAATTTAGCTTGTCAACGTTTGCTTTGCGGCCCAGAGCGCACAAAAACGCGTCCGCGATTACGCATTTTTCGTTGCCGTTTTGGCTAAATTTTAGGGTTTGATCTTTTAAAATTTCAAATTTGCAGTTTTCTAAAATTTCTATACCTTGCGTTTCTAGTGCGCTGCGCACGCTGTCCGCTACGTCGTCGTCTTCGTTTTTCATAAATTTGCCCCGACCAGCGATCGTTACTTTGCTTCCGAACGCCGCGAACATTGATGCGAATTCCAGCCCGATAAAGCCGTTGCCGACGACTACTAAATGCTTAGGCAGCGTTTCTAGCTCCAAAAGGCGTTTGCTCGAATATGCAAAATTAGAGCTAATCTCAAACGGCGCGTCGGTCTCCGTCGAGCCCGTGTTTATGACGATTACGGGCGCTTGCAGTTCTAGCGAGCCGCTCGCAGTTTTGATGCATACGGTATTTGCGTTTACGAAAGAGCCTACGCCGTCTATGACGTCGATATTCGGGTTGTCGTTTAGCATCGCGTAGTTTTTCGCGCGAAGAGCCGAGATTAGCTTGTTTTTATTTTCGATCGATAGCGCGTAATACTCGCTAGAAACGGCATTCGTTACGTAATGTGCCTCTTTTGCCGCCGTTATTAGGCGCTTTGTCGGGATGCAGCCGACGTTGATGCACGTTCCCCCGTACATTTGCGCGCTTTTTTCTATGAGCGCTACTTTTTTACCTAGACCCGCCGCCTTTACGGCCAGCGTTTTACCGGCCTTGCCGAAACCTATAATTATGATATCGTATTTCATTTATATTCGTCCTAAAATGTATTTGGTATTTTCGTTTGCCGTTTTGAGAGAAAATTTATGCTTATCGGCCCATTTATCGGCGATTTCATCGACTTGCGCCCGCTCGTCCGGCCTAGTCGCTACGTTTTTAATTTTAAAATAATCGCAACTGCCGCTCATAGCTACGAAGCAACCGAACGTCTTTAAACGGTCGTTTAACGCGACTATCTGCGCGGGTTCTATGCCGTTTGAGCTATTTAAAATGCGTTTAAGCTGAGTTAGGCTAACCTCGTCCTCGTTATAGCCGAGCTGCGATAACAGCGTTAAAAGCGCGTTGTTTTCCATTGCTATCCTTCCTTAGTTTTATGGTAATTATAAAATTTTTTGGATAATATTTACTAAATTTAAAAGGAAAAGCATGAAAAGCTATTTTTTAACGGCGTTTTTTTGCCTTATTTTAAGCGGCTGCGGCGTAAATTTAGCCCAAAGGCAAAAATTAGACCCGCAAATAGAGCAAATTTCAGACGCGATTTATCTGCATAATCAAGGCGAGCATAAAAAGGCGCTACGAAAATTCGAAAACTACGCGAGAGAGGGAAACGTAGAAGCCATGTATCAAGCGGGCGTCTATCACAGAGACGGGACGGCGGGGCGAAAGGATTTCGAGCGGGCGAAATTTTGGTTTGAAGCGGCGGGATATTTCGGGCACGTAGAGGCTTTGCGAAACGTCGGCGCGCTTTACGAATACGGGCTAGGCACGCGAAAAGATCTTAAAAAAGCGCGGGAATTTTACCTAAAAGCGGCGAAACTAGGCTCGCATCTAGCGGCTTACGAGTTAGCGCACGTCTACAAAAAACAGCGAAATTTTAAAGACGCGCGGGTATACTTTGAAAGAGCTTGCGGCGAAGGAGTAACGCCGGCTTGCGAGGAATTAGAAAATTTCCAAAAATAATTTCATCTTTTTAATCACCGCGGCGAGGCGGGTAGTCCGTTTTACGGATGCAAATTCAACTAAAATTTTAAAATTGAAATGTAAAAAGACGAGGCACGGGATTTTTCTCTTAGGCGCGACGGTTTTAAATTTTATGACGGGAGCGTATATGCGATACGCGGTCGAGTAAATTTAAAACCGACAAAGTATAAGTAGAAAAAGGCAAGCGACTACTTCTGGCTAATAAGAACGCCCTCTATTATCTTTTTAATATCCCCGTCTAGTATCGCGTCGGTCTGGCTATACGCCTCGCCCGAGCGGTTGTCTTTTACCTGCTGATACGGAAAAAGTACGTACGAGCGGATCTGGTGCCCCCAGCCGATCTCGCTCTTTTCGACGCTTGCGCTAGCTTCTTGCTGCTTCATAAACTCAAGCTCGTAAAGGCGCGATTTTAGCATTTTCATCGCGGTCGCGCGATTTTTATGCTGGCTACGGTCGTTTTGGCATTGCACGACGATACCCGTAGGTACGTGGGTTATGCGGATAGCGCTCTCGGTTTTATTTACGTGCTGACCGCCCGCGCCGCTTGCTCGGTAGGTGTCGATTTTAAGATCCTTTTCCTCGATTTCTATCTCTATATCGTCGTCTAGTTCGGGGCTTACCATCACGCTTGAAAAGCTCGTGTGGCGGCGTCCCGCGCCGTCAAAAGGGCTTACTCGCACCAGGCGGTGTATTCCGTTTTCGGCCTTTAAATAGCCGTATGCGTTTTCGCCTTTTACGATGAAGCTTACGTCTTTTAGTCCCGCTTCCTCGCCTTCTTGGAAGTCTAGCGTCTCGACCTTATAGCCCTCGCGCTCGCAAAAGCGCAGATACATGCGGTAAAGCATGCTCGCCCAGTCGTTGCTCTCGGTACCGCCGGCGCCGGGATGTATCGAGACGATAGCGTTTTTGCCGTCGTCTTCGCCGCTTAACATCATCGAAATTTCAAGGTTTACGATTTTTTGATTTAGCGCGCCGGCGTCCTCAAAAAGCGCGTTTAGCGTATCGGCGTCGTTTTCGGAATTTGCTAACTCGTAAAGCTCCGCCGCGTCGTCTACGGCGGCTTTGGCATCGGTAAATTTCGCTAGCATATTGGTGATTTTAGTTTTTTCTTTGCCGATTTGCCCGGCTCTTGCCACGTCTTGCCAAAAATTCGGATCGTGCTCGATGTTTTCTATCTCGCTAAGTCTTTTTTTTATGACGTCCGGTTTTACGATAGAGCCTATGTTTTCGACCTTAGTCGTTAGTGTTTTTAAAAGTTCGGTGTATTCGTAATTATCCAAAATTCGTCCTTTAAATTTTCGCGTATTCTAGCCAAAAAATCTTATATTTTAAACTTATTTCGCTAAAATGACGGATTAAAATTTTTAAGAAAAGAGATAAAAATGCAAATTTTAAGAACGACTAGGGAGCTTAAAGAATTCGTAGCTCTCGCGCTGGCAAATCACGACGAGATCGGCTTCGTGCCTACGATGGGCGCGCTTCATGCAGGGCACGCGAGCCTTATTCAAAAGAGCGTCTCGCAAAATCCCGTAACAATAGTTTCTACGTTCGTTAATCCTACGCAGTTTTTAGCGGGCGAGGATTTGGATAAATATCCTAAAAACGAGGCGTCGGACGTTAAAATTTGCGAGGAGGCGAGGGTTAGCGCTATGTTTATCCCGAGCGCGGAGGAGTTATATTTCGACGGCGAGGCTACTATCGCCGCGCCTAAAAATTTAGCCGAAATTTTAGAGGGCAAGACGCGTCCCGGACACTTTGACGGCGTTTTACGCGTGTTAAATAAGCTCTTTAACCTAGTCCGTCCGACGCGCGTTTATATGGGCAAGAAAGACGCGCAGCAGCTCGCTATCGTGCAAAATTTCGTAAAAACGAGCTTTCTTGGCTGCGAGATAGTGCCGTGCGAGATCGTGCGCGAGAGCGACGGACTAGCGCTTTCAAGCCGTAACGCCTATCTTAGCGAGAGCGAAAAATTCGACGCGCTTAGACTATCCCGTTCGTTAAGTAAAGCCGAAAATTTAATAAAAGACGGCGAGCGCGGCGCTTGCAAAATAAAATCCGAAATGCTCGAAATTTTAAAGCCTCTGACGGTCGATTACGTCGCGGTCGTAGATAGAAATTTTAACGAAATTTCGCTAGTAGAGCAGGATAATACGATAATCCTAGTCGCCGCGAACGTCGGTAATACGCGGCTAATAGATAATCTGTGGATATAAAATGAGTAAAATTTTAAGCCAAAATTCGGCCCAATCCGTAGGCGGCGATAAAAAAATCGGCAAACTCCACCTAATCTCGCTAGGCTGCAATAAAAATTTAGTCGACAGCGAAATAATGCTTGGGCGGCTCTCGCGTTACGAGATCACGGACGACGCGAGCGCGGCGGACGTCATTATCGTAAATACCTGCGGATTTATCGCGTCCGCGAAAGAGGAGAGCGTTCGCGCGATTTTAGAGACAGGCGCCAGCAAAAAAAAAGGCGCGACGCTCGTAGTTACGGGCTGTTTGATGCAGCGCTACCGCGAGGAGCTAATGCGCGAGCTGCCAGAAGTCGATCTTTTTACGGGCGTGGGCGATTACGATAAGATCGATGAAATTTTGCTAAAAAAGCAAAATTTATTTAGTCCGCAAACTTATTTGCAATCAAACGAAGAGCGCGTGATAACCGGCTCAAACTACCACGCTTACGTTAAAATTTCGGAAGGCTGCAATCAAAAATGCAGCTTTTGCGCGATCCCGTCGTTTAAAGGCAAGCTAAAATCGCGCTCGCTGCAAAATATAACGGACGAAGTACGCCGCTTGGTCGCGCGCGGGTTTTACGATTTTAGCTTCCTTTCGCAAGACAGCAGCTCGTGGATGCGCGACTGCGGGCGTGCCGACGGACTAATCGAGCTAATAGACGCGGTCGAAAAAATAGAAGGCGTAAAATCGGCGCGAATACTTTATCTATACCCTAGCACTACTTCAAACGCGCTAATAGAGCGAATCATCGCTTCGCCGGTGTTTCATAACTATTTTGACATGCCTATTCAGCACATTAGCGACAAAATGCTGCGAATTATGAAGCGCGGAAGCGGCGCGGCGCGGATAAAAGAGCTTCTAGCGCTAATGAAAAGCGCGCCCGACGCGTTTTTGCGCACGGGAGTGATAGTGGGGCATCCGGGCGAAGACGATAGCGATTTTAGCGAGCTTTGCGAGTTTTTAAGCGAGGTAAAATTCGATAGAATTTCAGCGTTTGCTTACTCGCGAGAGGAGGATACCGCGGCTTACGAGATGCCTCAGACGCCTACTAAAATAATATCCAAGCGGCTAAGCGGGATCGAAAAAATCATTAAAAAGAGTATCGAAAGTAGCTTTACTTCGGTTATCGGGCGCGAAATAATCGCTAGCGTCGAGGGCGTTAGCAGCGAAGGCGAGATGTTTTTCGGCGCTAAAATGGATGTTTGGGATAAGGACATAGACGGCGAAATTTTAATAAACGATAGCGAACTAGGCGAGCTTGAAGTGGGCGCAAGATACGCGTGCGAAGTCA
>NZ_CAJPMA010000081.1 GCF_905371695.1 uncultured Campylobacter sp.
CTTTTACCTCTTTTATTTCGCCCGCTTTTCCGAGCGCTTTTACGTCCTTTATTAATAATACTTTCATTCTTTGCCTTTAAATTTTTAATTTCGCCGCTAAAATTTACGTCCGTTTTTGCGTGCGATAATGAAGCGAAGCGCATTTAGCTTAATAAAGCCTTCCGCGTCTTTTTGGTCGTAAACGCTATCTTCCTCAAAGGTACAATAAGCCTCGCTAAATAAATTATCGCTCTTGCTTGCGCGTCCTAAAATAGTTACGTTGCCTTTGTATAGCTCGACGCGAACCTCGCCGTTCACGTGTTCTTGGCTTTTATCGATCGCGGCTTGCAGCATCGCGCGCTCTGGCGACCACCAGTAGCCGTTGTAAATTAGCTCTGCGTAGCGAGGCATTAACTCGTCTTTTAGATGCGCCGCGCCGCGGTCTAGCGTGATGCTCTCGATCGCGCGGTGAGCTTTTAGCATTATCGTGCCGCCAGGAGTTTCGTAGCAGCCGCGGCTTTTCATGCCTACGGAGCGATTTTCTACGAGATCTAATCGCCCGATACCGTGCTTCGCGCCTAGTTTGTTTAGTTCGGTGAGCATTTCGCACGGAGTTAAAATTTTACCGTTTAGGCTAACGGGATCGCCGTTTTTATAGCCGATCGTAATAACTTCGGCGGTGTCAGGGGCTTCTTTGGGGCTTACCGTCCAGCGCCACATATCGTCTTCCGGAGCGTGATTAGGATCTTCTAATACTAGTCCTTCGTAGCTAATATGGAGTAAATTCGCGTCCATCGAATATGGACTTTTTCCGGGCTTTTTAGCGATATCGATACCGTTTTTTTCGGCGTAGGCGAGTAGCTTTTCGCGGCTGTTTAGATCCCATTCCCGCCAAGGGGCAATTATGGTTAAATTATCGCCTAGCGCGTAATAGCCTAATTCAAAGCGTACCTGGTCGTTGCCTTTGCCGGTCGCTCCGTGACTTACGCCGTCGGCGCCTACTAGCCTTGCGATTTCGGATTGTCGTTTTGCTATTAGCGGGCGAGCGATAGAGGTGCCGAGTAAATACTCGCCTTCGTAAACCGCGTTTGCGCGAAACATCGGGAATACGTAATCGCGCACGAATTCTTCGCGTAAATCTTCGATGAAAATATTTTCCGGTTTTACTCCCAGAGCGAGGGCTTTTTTACGAGCCGGTTCTAACTCTTCGCCCTGACCGATATCGGCGGTAAAGGTTACTACTTCGCAGCCGTATTCGTCTTGAAGCCATTTTAAAATAATGCTCGTATCAAGTCCGCCGGAGTAGGCGAGGACGACTTTTTTTACGTTCTTTTTCATCGTTAGCCCCTTATTAATGTTTTAGAGTGCGTAATGGTAGCTAAATTTCATTTAATTTTTAATAAACGCGAATTTAAAGCGGTTTTCAAAGAAATTTGGCTAAAATCGCCGCCATGAGAATCGACAAATTTTTAAATGTAGTAAATATCACCAAACGCCGAAGCGTAAGCGAAGATATGTGTAAAAGCGGCGTCGTTAGCGTTAACGGCGTCGTTGTAAAACCCGCAAAAGATGTTAAAGTCGGCGATAAAATTACTATAAAATTTATAACTCGCGAAGCAAATTACGAGGTGCTAGCGATTCCCCAGGGTAAAAGCATTCCAAAAAGCGCTCAGGGCGAGTACGTGAGGCAAATTTGAAGCGCGAATTTTTATTAAAATTAGACGAGCTTGAAATTTTAGCCCGCGAGTTGCCCAAAGAGGGCATAATTTTATTAAACGGCGCGCTAGCCAGCGGCAAAACGACGCTTACGCAGGCGATCGCTAAATTTAGGGGTGTTAGGAGTGGAGTCACCTCGCCGACGTTTTCCGTGATGCAAAGCTACGAGTGCGCGGACGGAGGTAAAATTTACCACTACGATATTTATCAAAACGGCGTTAGCGGACTTATTAAAAACGGACTTTTTGAAAATTTATTCGAAGAGGGGCTACATATCGCGGAGTGGGGCGATAGCGAGCTTGAAACGCTGCTTACGAGATACGGCGTAAAATTTTATAAAATAGACATAAGTTTAGAAGGCGACGCCAGAAAATACGAGGTCATTAGTGCATAAATTACGGATTCAAGAACTAACCAAAACGATTAAAAAAACGCAAATTATAAAAGGCGTCTCGTTAGACGTATCAAGCGGCGAGGTCGTAGGACTGCTCGGCCCCAACGGCGCCGGTAAAACGACTACTTTTTATATGATTTGCGGGCTTATCTCGCCTACGAGCGGTCAAATTTTTTTAGACGACAGAGACGTAACTAGTGTAGCGCTACATAAACGAGCGCAAATGGGTATCGGATATTTACCGCAAGAAAGCAGTATTTTTAAAGATTTAAGCGTCGAGGAAAATTTGCTGCTAGGAGCCGAAATTTTATACAAAGACAAAGACGAATGCGCTAAAAAGGTCGACGAAATGCTAAATTTGCTAAATATCGAGCCTATCCGCCTTCGCAAAGGCGTGAGCCTAAGCGGCGGCGAGCGTAGGCGCTGCGAGATCGCGCGAAGCTTGATGATAACGCCGAAGTTTCTGCTTTTGGACGAGCCGTTCGCGGGCGTCGATCCGATCGCCGTCAGCGACATACAAAGCATCGTGCGCGACCTTAAAAAACTCGGTATCGGCGTGCTTATCACCGACCATAACGTCCGCGAAACGCTAGCCATTTGCGACCGAGCTTACGTTATCAAGGACGGCTTTTTGCTAGCTAGCGGCAGCGCGAAAGAGGTCGCAAACGATAAAAACGTCCGTACTCACTATTTGGGCGAAGAATTTAGACTGCTAGATTAAAATATGCTGCGCCAAAGGCAAAATTTAGCCCCTAAAAATAAGCTTCGCCCGGCGCTTCGAAGTTGGCTTCCGATCTTGCAATGCGGACTAGGCGAGCTAAAAGAGACGCTAGAGCCTTTGGCGGCAAATAACCCTTTCGTAAGCGTCGAGAGCAAAGCTCCCGTGCAAAATCAAAAGAAAAATTTTTTCAAAGAAGCTAGCAAAAACTCCGTCTCAGACGCTCTTGAAGCTACGACGATCTACCGCGAGAGTCTTTACGAGACGCTTTGCTCGCAGATTAATCCGCCGTTATTTCCCACTAAAATTTCGCAACAAATCGCCTATAAGATTATCGAGTGTATAAATTCCGAAGGTTATTTTGAATACGATGCCGAAATTTTGGGCGAATTTTCGGCGGACGAGGTGGAGCGGGTTAGGGCGCGGTTCGCGTATTTAGAACCCGCGGGAGTCGGCGCGAGAGATTTAAAAGAGAGTTTTTTATTTCAACTTGAATCAAGCGGGCAGCAAGGAGAAATTTATAGCCGCGCGCGCGAAATAATCCAAAATTTAGGGAATTTGCAAGAGTTTGCGAAGTTAGAATTTTACGATGCGGCGATGAAGGCGATTAAGAAATTTAAAAATCCGCCGGCGATCGAGTTTTTAGACGACGAACCCGTCGCGGCGGCGGATATTTGCGTAGCGTTTGAGAGCGGAAACATCAGCGTTAGCGTAAATGACGATTTTTATCCGCAAGTCGTACTAGACGTCGAAGGACAGGCGGCGGGGAGCGAATTTATCGCGCAAAAAACTCGCGAGGCCAGAGAACTTATAGATGCGCTTGCGATGCGGAAAGCGACGCTAAAAAAGATTGGGCTAATGATAGTGGAGTATCAATACGATTACTTTTCCGGCGGCGATATAAAGCCGATGAAGCTAAAAAATATCGCCGAGGATTTGGGCTATAACCCCTCTACTATCTCGCGCGCGATAGCCAATAAATATCTTGAATGCCCGCGCGGAACAATTGCTTTAAAAAGCTTTTTTACCGCGTCTTTGGGCGCGGACGGGGACGGCGAGGAAGTTTCGAATGCCGCGATTAAGGACTTTATCTTGCACGTTATCAAAAACGAAAACGCTCAAAAGCCGCTAAGCGATCTTAAAATTTTAGAACTCGTGCAGGAGGAATTTAGCGTAAATATGGTTCGCCGAACGATCACGAAATACCGAAAGGCGCTAAATATCGGTAGTTCTAGTGAGCGTAAGAGAATTTACGAGATGCAAGGCGGCGTTTAATTCTCGCCGATGAAATTTTCTTGCGTTTTAAAAAACGGCTTTAATGTGTCGTAAGCGGCTTGGATCTTTTCGAATTTTAGTCGGTAGCTTTCTTTTATTTCGGACGGTTTATCCGCGTGGCGGTCTGGATGGTAGAGTTTTACGAGCGATAGATAGTTTTCTCTAACCTCTTCAAAGGTGCTGTTTTTATCGCAGTTTAAAATCTCGAAATTTTCGGTTAATAGCTCGGCTAGCGCCGAAAATCTAGTCGCGAATCTTAACGACTCTTGGGGCTTAAAATTTTGCCTAAAATTTTGAAATTTTAGCTCTTCGTAGTCGAAATCTACTATAAATTTTAGATGCTCTTTACGCGCAAACAGCGACGAGAGCATATCAAGATCGCTATTGCTCGTTAGTTTGATATTTAGCGAGTTTGTTTTTTTATTAAAGTGGTTGGGCGGATTTTTAAAGCTTTGCAATAGGTAACTAATAAAAAGATTTTGCGGCTGTTCGAAATTAAAAATAACTTGATTCCTAATAAAATCCACGCCGATGAAAATTATCGGCGCGAGCGTATTTTGCTGAACGTAGTTTAGTTTTATAGTCTTGTTTTGCGCCGAATTTACGTCAAGCGTTTTTTGTCCGTCTTTTTCGTAAATTCTTTTTAGAAATTTTAGGAAGTATTTTCGCTGCGGAAGCTCGCTTTCGTCATAAAACGATATGATTTTGCCTTTACCGGCTAGGGTTTTATTAAAATTTTTGCTTATTAGGCTGCGGAGCTCGAAAAATAGCCCGTCGTCGCGCGTTTGAATACTTAGAGTTTCCATCGTTTGAGTAACGTTCATTATCTCTCCATAAATTTTATTATGCCGAAATAAGCAATAAGCGTTCCAGAGCGGACTAAATTTTTCTAATATCGCTGTTTTTTACGTAACCCAAAAACTCCGCCTTTAATCTCTCTTGTTTTCTGGCTATTAAATTTTGTTTGCTTGATGCGTCGCCGGTTTTCGGCGCGATTTTTTGCTCTTTTTCTAATTCTTTTTTAATGTCTTTTAGGCTGTCGAAAAAGTCGTTCATTTTGGAATTCCTTTTAAAATTTTAGAAAGATTAACGATTTTTGGCTAAATTTTTAATGAATTTATAAAAGATTTAAGGAAACTTTGGCTAAAATCGCATTTCTTTTTAAAAGTGCGCTCGTAGCTCAGCTGGATAGAGCATTTGATTGCGGTTCAAAAGGTCAGGGATTCGAATTCCTTCGGGCGCACCACTTAATCTTATTTCCTAAAATGTATCAAAATATCTTTGTTCGGCTGCGAATGAAAACTTCCGACTAAATTCTGGCTAAAATTTTATCTATTATATCCTTCGCGCCGTTTTGCGAAAAAACGGCCTTTAATCCGTCCGATGCGCGCTCTAAGTCGTAATTTTCTAAAAGTGCTAAAATTTTATCGCAATTTATTTCGTCGCCGTCTTGCGGACAAATTTTGGCGAGTCCTTCGTTCTCCAAAAATTTTGCGTTGAAATATTGGTGATTGCCCGCGGCATACGGAAACGGCACGAAAATCGCGGGTAGGCGGTTTGCGCAAAGCTCACATAGCGAGCCCGCTCCCGCGCGGCTAATCGCTAAATCTGCGCACGCCATTTTTTGTTCGATATGCGGATAAAAGTCGAATAATTCTACGTCCGCGTTCGCGTTAGCATTCGCGCAAGGGCGTATGCCCTCGTAATAGTCGTCGCCAGTGCCCTCTGCAAAATTTCGTTCGCTAAAATTTTCGCAAATTTTAAGCCCGGCTTGCGCATATTTTTCTTTAAGATCGTTAAGCGCGTTTTTGCCGCATTGGTGGATTATTTTTATACCGCGCGATTTTAGGGCGGGAGCTATTTTTAAAGCGAGCTCGTTTATAGCTTTCGCTCCTTGCGAACCGCCTAGAAATAAAATCGTTTTTAACTCGCGTCTAGATCTCGCGTTAGTAAAAAAGCGCTTCGCGACCGGATATGCGTACGGCGAAATTTTATCGTAAGAGCTAAAAAAACCCGTTGCAAAAGGCTTTAAAATTTGATTTAGCTTGCCCGTTACCGCGTTTTGCTCATGGATAAAAAGCTTTACGCCGCAAAGTAGGGCGCCAAGAGCTGCGGGCGCAGCCGAGTATCCGCCTACGCTAACTACTGCGCGGACGCGGCGAGTTTTAAAAATTTTACGGCATTTGAGCGCTAATTTTAAAATATTTAAAAGCGAGCCGAGCTTTGCTAAACCTCGCTTATTAACCACGCCGCTGCTTTGAAGGAAAATTTTATCGCTAAAATTTTCGTCGTTTTCAAACCACGCCCTGTCTTGTCCTTGCGTCGAGCCGATGAAGAGAGGCTTTATGCCGCGTCTATTTAGCTCTTCGCATAGGCTTTTTGCAATAGCTAGGTGTCCGCCGGTGCCTCCGCCGCTAATTACTATCAAATTTTAGCCTTTTTACTAATCATTAAAACCATTCCGATACCTATACAAACGGCTAATATAGAGCTTCCGCCGTAGCTTAAAAACGGTACCGCTATACCTTTTATCGGCGTAATAGAGGTGATGCCGTAGCTATTCATCAAAAAAGAAAACGATATGATTAGTCCTACGCCCAGGGAGAATAGATGATAGACCTTATTTTCGCTACGCGCCGAAATTTTAAAGATTCTATAAAGCAACGTCAAAAATATACAAACGATGATTATAATACCCTCGACGCCGACCTCTTCTGCTATGCCCGATAGTACGAAGTCCGTATGCACCTCGCTTAAAAAGCCGAGTTTAAATACGCCCGCTCCTAGCCCTTCGCCGAAAAATTCTCCGTGTTTTATCGCATTTAGAGAATGCGAAATTTGATACGGCTCGGGTGCGTCGGCTACGCGCAAAACTTCGGCCATGCTTTGAGGCAGTAAGGATAGCACCATGTCTTGGATCGTGCCCCACCACGATTTTATACGCGTAATTCTATGCTCGGAGCTAATTATGGCTATCGTAGCAAGTACCGAAGCTCCCAAAAAGCCGATACCGAAAAGTTTCATGCTCGTACCCGCAAACAGAGCCATCATAATTAGCGTAAGAGCTAAAACGACTACTTGTCCAAGGTCGTTTTGCAAATAAGCGATTAAATAAACGATGATTAAAAATACGCATACGTACGGAAATAGCAGTTTTAGCTCCTCTTTGATGCTTTTTTTATTTTCGTCGATCTTGCGCGCGAAGCTCCATGCTAGAAAGTATACGAAGCCGATTTTAAAAAACTCTACCGGCGCGAGAGAGACGCCGGGTAAGCGTATCCATCGGCGAGCGCCGCCCGCTTCGGTCACCATAGAAGCGGGTAGGACGTACATAAGTCCCATCGCCACGATGCAGCAGGCAAATAGTCCGAACCCTATCCAAACTAGCGCCTTATCGGGATTTAAGCGAGATAGCCACCACATAAGAAAAATTCCTAAGCAGCCGACGGCAAACTGACGGATAAAAAAGTGATATTCGCCGTAATTAAAAAACAAAACCGTAAATACGGGCAGCGAGAACGAAAAGATGATGCTAATCGTAATAAGCGCCGCGCAAAGATAAAAAATAACCTTATCGACTGCCAAAATTTACCCCCGAAATT
>NZ_CAJPMA010000082.1 GCF_905371695.1 uncultured Campylobacter sp.
CAAAACGAGCGGATAAACAACCGCGTAAATCGCAAACGCCGTCGCGCCGAATTTTGCCAGCACGAAATAAGACGCCGTGCCGATCACCGATAAATTCGGATCAAACAAGCTAACGGCGGCGATCCTAAATAGCTCGATAGGATTTGCCATCGCGATAAAATATATGATATTTTCGTTTACGGAGTGCTTCATCAAAAAGCCGATTAGCGCCAGATCCAAAAATGCAAGCAGCGTTAGCCACAGCAAGAACGCCGCGCCTTGCCCCATTTCTTGATTTTTTATCGCGCTTGAAATAAAAAACCCGAACGACAAAAATACGATACTAAGCCCCAAAAGCAGCCCGAAATAAAGCGCTAAAATATCCCAAGGAATAAGAGCCGATTTAAAAACGCCCACTAGCGCGGCTAAAATAAGCGAAAAAAGCAGCGGCACGAATACCACGAACGCCCGTCCTAACGCCTTTCCGAAATAATACTCCGCAAGGCTAACCGGAAAGCTTAGCATATATTCAAGCAGGTTCGTGTCGCGGTCCGAGCTTATGCTTCTAACGGTCGAAATCAAGATAAAAATCGGCACTATAACGACGCAAATTTGAATAAAAAGCAGTAGCGCGCGCGTAAGCCCCGAAAACCCGAGCACCCGCGAGTCCGTCACGCCGCTAAATAAAAAACCTATCATCAGCGCGCAAAATATACAAAGATATATCAAAAACCAGCGCGAGCGAAACGATTCTTTGACGTCTAGCTTGGCGATTAGCAGCAAATTTTTCATTTAACGTCCTTTAAAATTTCGTCTTTTACTACGCAGCCTAGATCCATCTCTACGCAGCGATCAAGCATATCTCCTATCTCGCTTAATCTATGCGAGATGAAAATTAGCGTCTTATCCGCCCCAAACTCGCCAACTAGCGCTAAAAAACGCTCGCGCGCGCTAGGGTCTAGGTTAGCCGTAGGCTCGTCAAACATCATTACGGGCGTATTTTTGGCAAACGCGATAGAAATCAGCATTTTTTGCTTCATACCGCCTGAGAGCTTATAAAAAGGCTTTTTAAAATTCGCGTTTAAATTTAGCTGCATCAGCTCGCAAAATTTCGCGATGTCTTCAAATTTTACGTTCGAGCTTTTGCAGACGAATTCGCAAAGCTCGGCTAGGCTAAATTTTAAAGGCGGCGGGGTTTGCGGCACGAACGAAACGAGCTCTAACGCCGCTTTGCGGTTTTTAAGCGGGTTAAATCCGCCTATTTTCACCTCGCCCGCATCGCTTTGAAATTCGCCTAAAATTATACGCATAAGCGAGCTTTTACCGGCGCCGTTTTGCCCCAATATCGCTACTTTTTGTCCGCGTAATATCCGCAAATTTACGTCGCTTAAAATTTTTTGCGACCCGAACGTTTTGCTTACGTTTTTTATCTCTATCAAGCGTTATCCTTAAAGTAGTTTTTTAAACCCGTTATCGAAATTTAGCGCGTCTTGATGGCAAACGTCGATACAGCGTCCACATAGCGTGCAGTCCGCGCCAGCGATGCGAAACACGCTCTTTTGCCCGTTTTTTTCATCGCCCGCCTTAACCTTCGTCATCTCTAAAACGTGCGGGACCAGGCAAACGTCCACGCAGACCTGACAGTGGTCGCATTTTTGCTTATCCCAGCCTACTTTTACGGCGGCGGGACGAGCTAAAAGCGAATAAGTAGCGCCGATGGGGCAGACGTAGCGGCACCACGCCCTGCGCGAATAAAAAATTTCTACTAAAAACACGAGAACGACGAACCATATCGCGTGAAAATAGCCGTAGATAATAAAGCGCGAAAAAATTCCCACCACGCTAAAAATTTCAAAGACCAAATGCGAGCTAGCAAAGCTAAGCGCTAAAAATAAAAGCGTAAAAACGTAGCGAAACTTAGGATCGAATTCTCTGCGTTTAATTATGCGCTTAGCGGCTAAATTTTCGTGAATTTTCTCGCCGATTTCGCTAATTAGCGCGTAAGGACAAACCCAGCCGCAAAATGCCCTACCGCCCACGATAACGTAAAAAGCTAAAATGCTGCACGCGCCGATTATCAAATTTACGGGAAACGTATGCGTAGATAAAAAAACCTGCGCGCTCATAAAGACGTCTGCTAAGTGAAAGCCCAAAATTCGAGAACCCGTAATGTCGCCTTCTAAAATTTGAATGTCGGCGCGGTAAGAAAGCACGAACAAAAGATGAACGGCGATAATACTCGCAAATCGCCACGCGCGCAGGCTCAGGCGCTTTTTGCCGCGAATATCCGTGCTTATTAGCGTGCTAAAAAAGCCTACTTTTCTAACGGTCGCGCGAGTATTATATTTATCCATTATTTCATCTTTGAAATTTCGCTTGCGAGCGCGTCTAAATCGGCGTCGCTAATGTTTTTTAAAAGCCCTTTCATAAGAGAATTTTCCACCTTGCCCGCCTTATAATCGCGCAGCTTTTCAAGCAAATACGCCTTATCTTTGCCCGCTATTTGCGGCGCCATAACGCCTTTTGCGCCCGCTCCGTGGCAAGGCGCGCAGGAGGTTAAAAATAGCTTACTGGTGCCGTCTGCGGGCTTATTACTTACGCTATTTGAGAGCTGTTTTACCTTTTTCAGCTCCTCGTCGGCGGCGAAATTTTCTATCTTATCGTCCGTTTTTACCTGCGCCTCGGACCGAGTTTTTACGGATAGTTCCTCTTTTTTAGGCGCGGGAGCGCTTTGATTAGAGGCTATCATCGCCGCCATTAAAGCTAAAATTCCTACTCCAAGCCCCGCCGCGATTATCTTTCCTATCTTCATTTCGCCCTCCTAAACTGCTCGTTAAACGCGCTTATTTCGTCCGCTAGCGCTCGCGCTTCCTCGTCGCTCATTTGCAAGACCAGATCGTTCATTAACGCGTTTTTTTTCTCTTTATTTTTATAGGCTTTTATCATATTAAAAATTTCGTCGCCGCTTTTTGAAAGAAGCGACGGCCCTATTATGCCGTTAGCGTAGTCGTCGTGGCACGCCGAGCATTTTAGGATAAAATTTTTACTTAATTTGCCCTTTACGAGCTTTAAATTTATGCTTTGAAGCGGACTTCGCACCATCGCGATCGCCCCTACCGCGCGCGTTACGTTATTATCTTCGTCAAGCCCGAAACGCACCTTTTTTTGCCCCGTGATGTCGTAAATAATAAACTGCGAATTATCTTGCTTAACGGGCTCGCTCGCTTTTTGAATCTCTATCTTTCCGCTTTGCTCTAAATTGCCAGCGGGCGCGCTTTTTGCGCTATCTTGGCTTTGAGCGCCTTTTTTATCGTCGCAGCCGCTAAAAATAAGCGCTAACGCCGTTAAGGCTATTAAAATTTTCATTCTCTCTCCCTTAGTAAATTTCGCCGTATTTTTTATTAGGCGCGATATGAATTATCTGAACGGGGCAAACCTCCGCGCATGCGCCGCAGCCTACGCAGCCTTGCTTTATAAGCGGTAAATTTTTGCCCGCCGCGTCCTTTGCCATAATAATCGCGCTCTCGCCGACGGGGCAAATTTTAACGCACAAGTCGCATTCGTTATCTACGGCGTCTTTTACGACCTGCTTTACGGCTTGCTCTCTGTCGTTGTAAATTTTTCTATCTAGCAAGCGCTCGACGCTTTTTTGCGGGACGGACTCGTTTTTATTAGCCAGACACGCGCTATGATTTTTTAGCAGCGCTACGCCCATTTCGACGTCTTTTATCTCTTTGGTATCGTGGCTTAGCGCTCCGCTCGGACAGGCTAAAACGCACGGAAATAGATCGCACAAATAACAGCCCCTCTTATGCGGATCGATAAAGGACGTGCCGTTTGAGTAGCCGCTATTAATATCTAGCAAATCGATACTGTGATATGGGCAAACCTGCACGCACTGACCGCATTTTATACAAAGCGCTTCAAAGTCTTTAACCGCTCCCGGCGGTCTTAAATAAAGCTCTTTTTCGTTTGATTTAGGCAGTATTAGCCCTACGCCGTATCCGCAAGCTATACCCGCCGCGCTAGCTAGGATAAAATTTCGCCTATCAAGCTTCATAGCGACGCTCCGCGCGAATTATTAGGCGACATTTTAGGACGCGCGTCCTCTAAAAGCTTAACGGGCTGCGAAAAAGGGGCGAGCTTGGCTAGAAAATTTAAGATACTAAACACGCTCGATCCGTAGAAAAACTGCAAATTCGGATAATACTGCCACAGCTGATCGGCGTAAATATAGTGCAAAAACGGCGTATCGCCGTAGCCGTCTTTATCTATATCAAAGCTCTCGTACTCGTCGAAATAGTTCCCCGACCACTCGTTTAGATGAAATTTAGAATCGGGCGTGTCGTTCGCCGCCGTTTCCATATTCCCCATAAAATCGTTATTTAAAAATACGTTTTTGCCCTGTATGGCGTGAAACTGCACGCCAAATACGTTATGCAAAACCCTATTGTTTTTAAAGGTATTTACGGTGCCCGGCTGATAGGGCGATTCGTCTAGCATTATGCCGCGCGAATTATAGATAAATACGTTATCCGTTACTTCGAAATTAGAAGAGTCTTTCATACCCAGCCCTATACCGAACGCGCCGTTTGAATATATCACTTCGTTGCGTAAAATTTTAGAATCCGCCGAATACATAAAAAACATCCCGACGGTGTTTCGCTCGAATTTATTGTCTTCGACGAGATTATTATTAGCATACATAAAATGTAGCGAATACCTACTGTTTTCTACCGAATTTTTCCTAAACGTATTTAGGCTGGAAAACCACGCTACGATGTCTCGCGCGCCGTAGACGCGGTTATTTTCGATTAAATTTTCGTGGCTGTACCAAAGCCTGATACCGTCTCCGCGAAAGGGCATCGTAGCTACTTTGGAGACGATCTTATTGCCGATTATTTTCGAGGTATTGCACCGCTCCAAATCCACGCCGAAAAGCGAGTCGCTTATCTCGTTGTTTTCGATTACGACGCTATTTGCGTTATTACAGCTTACTCCCGCGTCGAGGTCGTTTTGGTTGCTTCCGCTGCCCGAAATTTTTAAATTTCGCAAGGTTACGTTTGAAGCGGTTATTTTTACCACGCTTGCTTTTTGCTCGCCTAAGATTAGGACGTTTTCGCCTACGCCTTCGATCGTTAAAGGCTTATTTATTAAAATATTGCCTTTATAAACGCCCTCGCCAAGCCTTATCGTATCGCCCGCGCTCGCGGCGTTTATAGCCTCTTGCAAAGCTCCCGCTGCGGCGAAATTTAAAACTAGCGCGAAGGCGAGCAAAATTTTCACTGATTTTTACCTTTTAGCTCTTTGTTTTTAGAAAAAATCGCCAAAATACAAAGCGCGCTCATAGCTACCATAGCCCAAAATCCTATGCTAGGATAGGAGTGCGTGGTAAATTGCGCTACGCTGCCGTCGCCCAGCACCGTCGGCATAAAAGGCTTAATCTTAAACGCGCCGGTTTCTTGCATATTGTGCCCGTACCAATAAAGCCAACCGGCAAACGCCCCCATAAAAAGCACCGGCGCGACGATCGTAGGAACTAGTAAAAGTCCGTTGAATTTGCCGTCGTAATATAAAAACGCCAGCATGCAAAGCGTGGCGATTAGTAGATAATAAGGCGCGATCGCGCGCTCTACGTTACCGCCGTGCTCCATCGGATACATGCCGATGTAGTGGTTTATCGTATTCATCTCGTGCACGTCGCCGCCGTATCCGTCTACGTGAAAATATACAGGGATACCGTCGGGAAAGCTCGCCTTAGGATAGTTAGGCGCTTCAAGGCTTACGTACCAGATAGGAAAGGAAGGCGTGCCGATCTCGAATTTTTGCTCGATCGCCTTTTTTACGTCCGATTTTACGTCGTCGGGGATTAGGTGGTTTTTATACTGAAACGACGTGTAAAGATCGTAAATTTTATAAGAATAAGAGGCGAGCGGCTCGCCGGCGGCGATTTTAGCCTTTGCGCCGAACCACCCGAGAACCGGAACCGTAAAGCATACGCTCATGATAATAAGCGCCAAGAGCGCGTAAATTTTATATTTACTCATTTTCTCTCCTTTAAATTTTAAAATTTCACCGCTCGCGCGGCGGGCGAAATTCTGGGTAAAATTTTAAAATTTAAAGGGCGGTTTCCCGCCCTAAATTTAATTTAATCCCGCGTTTTCGTCGACCCATTTTAGATATTCTATAATATCTTTTATCTCTTGGTCGCTCATATGCTGATTAGGCATTCTAAGATTAAAGTAGTTAATCATAGACTTAATATACTCGTCCTCGTAAAATTTAGACGGATCTTTGATGAAATCGGCCACCCATTTCTCGCCGTTTTCGTGACGTAAAAGAACGCCCGTTAGATCAGGACCGGAGCTTACTTGACCGATTACGTGACAACCGTTGCAACCGCCTTTTAGATAGGCTTTTTCGCCGTTAGCCGCGGCAGGACTCATCGGAGTAGCCAGCTCTTTTGCGAGGTTGTTTTTAGCTCTTAGTCCGACGTCGGCGGTTTTTACCAGGTATTGCCATACTTGATATTCCCAAAGTATCGCGCCGTTTACGTCGCCTTTTTTGTAAGCTTCGTCGGCTTTGGCTTTGGTCTCTTTAATCTTGCCGTATTGATCCAGCGCGTCGTCTACCAGCTCTTTAACCTTCGGGTATTTCTCGTAGTGTTTTTCTTTTAAGAAAGCCACTACGCTTTGAATTACCTCATCGGTAGCTTTATTTGTAGCTAGTACCTTGTCGTATTCGGCTTTTAGCGCTTCGGGGCTTAGAGTTTTTAGCTTGCTAGCCTTGGCGTTTTCGTATTTTTTATTCGGATCTTTTACGTATAGATAGCCCATCATTTCAAGGTGCAGCGCGGAGCAAAACTCGGTGCAGTAGTAAGGGAATACGCCCTCCATATCGGCTTTAAAATTTACGCTTACGGTTTTACCCGGTTCTACCGATGCGTGGACGTTGTAAAGATCGACCGCAAAGCCGTGCGTTTCGTCTTGGGCGCGCTCTAAATTCGTTAGATAAATCGTAACGTTATCGTCTTTATTTACCTCGATATGCTCCGGATTTATGTGGCTTCTAATCATCGTAGCGTAGACTTTGACGTTCTTTCCGTCGCGCTCTATTCGCTCTTGGCCGGCAAGCGTCGCAGACTCGTGCTGTTTGCCCGTGCGGCTATTAGTTCCCATATTATAAGTAGCCGCCGGATGAAGTTTGCTGGCGGCGATAGAAACTACGTCGTGCGGCTCTCCTAGCGGAATAGGTAGGTCGTAAAGCATCTCCATCTTAGCGCCCGTAATATCTATTAGCTGGTGGTTTTGCGGATGCAAAGGACCTACGGGATTAAAGCGGTCGATCGAGAGCTTATCTAGCGCGATAGCGTATTTACCGACCGGTTTAGCCGATTTGCCTTCCATAGTGTCTAGGTGTCCGATGTTGTAATTGACGTTAATCTTGTCAAGAACCTTTAAATTTTTATAGTCCCACTTTACGATCTGGCTATCTACGTAAAGCGAGGTGTATAAAATTCCGTCTTTTGAATCAAACGAAGTATGCAAAGGTCCAAGACCGAGCTCCACTTGTCCGTGAAGGGATTTTTTCATATCCAAAATCGGAATGCCGTAAGGATCGGTGCCCGCAAATTCTTTTTTATCGATTTGTTCCTTAATCTTTCTAAA